>JBJHBX010000072.1:0-10362 GCA_050485725.1 Gemmatimonadales bacterium
GTGGAAGCGGGCGTGGACGGCATCCTCTTCTGGGGCGGGTTCGCGCTGCTCCTCGGGGTGCTCGGCACCGTGGTGGGGGTCGCCGTGGCGGCACAGGCCATCGAAATGGTGGGGGAGGTGCACCCGACCCTCGTGTGGGGCGGCATCAAGGTGGCGCTCATCCCCACGATCTGGGGCGCGGTCATCCTGGCGGTCGCCGCGCTGGCCTGGTTCACCCTTCGGGTCCGTTGCCGGACGCTGCTGGCGCGGGCGGTGTAGGGGTGTACCTCCCCTGGACCGAGGACTCGGCCCCCTGGGCACGAGGGCGGGCCGATGCGAGGGTCAGGGGCCGCCCGGCACCACGATTTCCGCATGGCTCGGACCCAGGATCTCGAACAGCTCGCCCTGCTCGGCTTCTCCGACACCGTGGCGGGTGAGGGTCTCGGCGAAGATCTCGGCCATCCGGTCCCATTCCGCCTGGCTCACGTTCAACCCCTGGTGGGCGGTGCGCATGTCCGCCCCGGTGTACGCACACGGTCCTCCGGTGGCCTGACAGACCAGTGTCGTGACCTGGAAGGTGATGTAGGGCGTGTTCTCCGGGCTCTTCCGCTCCCGAACGGCGGGGTTCGCGAGGATCAGGGGGTCCGTCGTGAAATCGGCCATGAAGGCGTCGACGATGGCAGCGATCGCCGGAAGGCCGCCCAGCCGCTCGTAGAGCGATGCGACCTCCGCCTCGCCGACGGCGCCGTCCTGCCCCACCGCGGGAACGGGTGCGGCGAGTGCGAGGGAGCATCCGAGTAGCAGGGCCAGTGCGAAGGAACACCTGGAGCCGGGAGTGGATGCAGAGAGGTGTCCTGAAAGCATGATGGAGCCTCCGTTGGAGTGGGGGGAGTGTGGGAAAGGGCGAGCGCCTGGCCACCCCTCACCTCCGTACTACGTGAATCCCCTCCGGAAGCGGACATCCGTGGACTTCGATCGCATCGAGCCACGTCCCGACCAGGATCACGCTTGGATGATCCGCGGTCCGCTCCAGCTGAAGCACCGCGAGCGCTTCGACCATCGCCTCGGTCGCCGCCCGCTCCTCCCCTTCCAGGCAGAGGACACGACCGAACTCGCTCCGCATCTCGGCCACCGCTCCGTGGTGGGCGCCCCGGGTGCGGAGTCGTCGTCCGAGGGCGGTCTCGAGGAGCTCACGGGCCTCGGCCAGGGCGCCCCTGTCCGCACGCAACAGGGCCAGTTCGCCCATCGCCCCCGTCACATCCCAGTGATCCGCGCCCCTTGAAGCCTCCAGGATCCGGAGCTCGTCGCGGCGAAACGCCTCCGACTCCCCGAGACGACCCTGGCGATGGAACTCGGCCGCGAGACGCCCCAGTCCCAGTGCCACGGCCGGATGGTCCGGTCCGAACGCACGCTCCCGAAGCCCCAGCGCCTCCCTCAGGAGCCGTTCCGCGCCCTCCGCATCCCCTCGTGCTGCACGGATCGTGGCCAGACGCTCCAGTCCATGCGTGAGCCCCGGGAAGTCCGACCCCAGGACCTGCCGCTGGAGGTCGACCGCTCCGCGATACAGCGCGTCCGCTCCAAGGGTGTCGCCGGTGTGGTCGAGCAGAACGTCGGCCAGGTTCAGCATCGCCTCGGCGACCTCCGGATGATCCGGCCCGAGGTTCGCACGGGCGAGTGCCAGGGCCTCGGAGAGCGTCGCAGCCGCTTCCCGGGCCAGCCCCTGCGCCCGAAGTGCTCGCCCGACCGCACGGAGGCTCCAGATCGAGAGGGGATGTCCGGGCCCGAGGGCCGCCCTTCGAATCGCGAGGGCCTCCCGATGGAGGGCCTCGGCCCGCCCCAGATCCTCGCGAGAGGAACGGGTGGCCAGGAGGTGGAGCGTGGCCGCCACCGCCGGCTCGTCGGGACCGAAGTGGGCTCGCTCGATGGCGAGCGCTTCCTCCAGGAGCGTCTCGGACCGGGCGTACATTCCACGGTGCCGCTCGACGAGGGCCTGGAGGACGAGGCCGGTGGCCCGGGCCGGGTCGTCGGGTGAAGTTCCCTGCAGAATGCGACTCGCGAGGGCCTCGGCGGCATCGGCCTCGTCCAGCCGCAGGTGAATGCGCCCGAGGAGCTGGATGAGTTCGGCGTCGGCCAGCTGAACGGGCGCCTCTCCGATCGTCTCCCCCATCCGACCGAGGTGGGCATGTCCCACCGCCAGGAGTGCGCGTGCGGCGGCCGGGTCCCGGATGGAACCCTGCCATGGGTCGGCGGCGGTGAACAGGTCGATCAGGATTTCGGTCAGTCCCTCTGCACGAATGCGGGCATCATCGGCACGGGACTGGGCGGCACGCGCCTCGTCCCGCTCGGTGCTGGCCACCGACGCCTGCCAGGCGACCGTGAAGGTGCCGAACGAAAGGGCAGCGACGGCGGCGGCCGCCGCCATCGCCTCGATGCGCCTCCGTCGGAGGAGGCGGGCGATGCGGTCGCGTCGGGTGGCAGGCCGCGCCTTCACGGGGAGGTTGGCGAAGGCGTGCTCCACGTCTGCGAGAAGCGCATCCACCGACGTGTACCGGCTCGTGGGCTCGTGGGCCGTGGCCCGGCGCACGATCCACTCGAGGTCCTCCGCAACCGGGGGAGGGAGTGCCCCGGGCGCGGTGGCCGCGCCCTCGAAGAGGGTTCGAAGGAGGAGTCCGAGTTGGTAGATGTCGGTCCCGGTCGTCACGTCCTCGCCGCGACGCTGCTCGGGCGACGCCCACTCCGGCGTCAGCCAGGAGCCCGATTCGCCCTGCGACGTGCCGACCCTGCCGGCGATCCCGAAGTCCACGAGCTTCGTGCGCCCGTCCTGGCTCACCAGGATGTTCGAGGGCTTGAGGTCGCCGTGGACCAGGAGGCTTCGGTGGGCGTGGCCCACCGCCGACGCCACCTGCCGGAACAGATCGAGGCGCAGGGCTGCGGGGGGGCAGGCCAGCGACAGGTGGCGACCGAGCGGGTGACCTTCCACGAGCTCGGTAACCAGGTACGGACGACCCTCGGAGGTCTCGCCGGCATCGAGAAGCCGGGCGATTCCCGGATGCGCCAGGCTCGCGAGAATCCTCCGTTCCCGATCGAACCGACGGCGGACATCCGGGCCCACGAGGAGAGGATGGAGGAGCTTGACAGCCACCTCCAGATCGAATCGCCCGTCGGCGCGACGGGCGAGGAACACCTGGCCCATGCCTCCTCGTGCCAGCTCGCGATCGATCCGCCAGGGCCCGATGGTCCGTTCGCAAGGCGGCTCCAGCGCGGTCACCGGAGGGCCTTCGAGAAACCCCGCGATGGCGCCGTCCCGGAGCCGATCGAGGAGTTCCTCGGCCTCGGCGCGGAGCAACGGATCCCCCGCGCACGCCGAATCGAGGAGCGCGGGCCAGCCGCGGGGATCCTGCTCGAGTGCCCGGTCCAGGATCGACTCGAGGTGGACCCATCGCCCAGGATCCTTGCTGGGGGACAAGCCCCCCGGCGTCACGGGCTTCATGGGGGTCCACCGCTCGGGAGGAGCTCCCGGTGCAGGAACAGCCGGGCCTTCGTCCAGTCGCGGCGCACCGTTCGCGTGGACGTGCCGAGCGTCCGAGCCACTTCACGCTCGGTGAGCCCCCCGAAGAAGCGCAGTTCGACCACGGCGTGCAGGCGCGGGCTCGCCTCCTCGAGGTTGTCGAGTGCCCGGTCGAGGGCGAGGAGATCGTGATCCGCCCCCGGACCGACGTGCGGTGGGCATGCTGCTCCGCGCGTGGGGTGAAGGCCGGCTGCGTTGCCGAGCACGAGTGGAAGATACGGGGTATTCCGGCCCCGCGTGATCCGGCGGCGGGCCCGGTCCACCAGCACCTGACGCATGGCCCGGGCGGCCACCCTGTAGAAGTGCCCCGCATCCCTCCAGGTCACGGAGGTGCCCGGAGCCAGCTTCAGGTAGGCTTCGTGGACGAGCTCCGTGGTCGAAATCGTCGGGGGTGACCCGGCGCGCACCCGCTCTCGCCTCGAGAGCCTGCGGAGCACACCGTACACCAGCGGAAGAAGCTCGCCCAGGGCGTCTTCATCCCCTTCGCTCGCGCGATCGAGGAGCGCGGCGACGGCTTCTGTCTCGTGCCTGGCCACGGAAGGTGCCTCCTTCCCTGGATCGAGGGTGACCGCCTGCAACATACGCGCGAGCTCCTGTCAACGCACGGATGGCGGCGGGGAGGGCGGTCCAGGGATCGACGACCGGCACCCGAGTCCCCTGATCCGGGATCGCCCCCCATTTGACCACCCCGTCCTGCCCACCGTAGCCTCCGAGGGCCGAACGACGCCCTCTTCCGGAGCTTCCCATGCCCTCGCCCTCCCTGGCCCGCTTCCCTGCCGCCGCGGCCCCCCTTCTGCTCGCGGCCCTGCTGGCCGGCGCGCCTCTTTCCGCCGCGGCCCAGCTCCCGGTTCCCACGCCAGACGACTTCGGGGCCTTCGAGACCCTGCTGGCGCCCGCGCTCTCTCCCGATGGGCGGTGGCTGGCCTACCGGATCCGCCGGGTCGACGAGACGGAAGAGCTTCGCCTTCGGCCGGTGGATGGAGACACCCTTCACGTTCACGCCTGGGGCGGCGCCGCGGTCTTCTCGCCCGACTCCCGATGGGCGGCGTGGAGCATCGGGATGTCGGAAGAGGAGCGCACCCGGCTCCAGCGGGCCCAGGAGCCCATCCGGAACCGCATAGGGCTGATGGAGCTGGGCACGGAGCGCGCCCGCACCCTCGATGCGGTGCGGGCCTTCGCCTTCGACCCGACGGGGCGGTATCTCGTCCTTCACGGCTACGCCCCCGACGAGCCCGAGGGGCGTGGGGCCGACCTCCGTCTCCTGGACCTCCACACCGGGTCGGAGCTCCACTTCGGGTCGGTGGGAAGCTACGCGTGGAGCCACGGAGGCGAGCTCCTGGCCCTCCACGTCCAGCCCGGAGGCCCGGCCTCCGAACCCGTCGACGACGAAGCCGCGCCGGCCCGCTCCACGCAGGCCATCCATCTCTACCACCCCGCCGACGGGGTCCTCCGGGTGCTGGACAACTCACCCTCGGCGTACCGAGGGCTGACGTGGCGCGAAGAGGCCCTCGATCTGGCAGTCCTCCGCTCCCACACCCCGCTGGGTGCCGACACCACAACCCACGCTCTCTGGCTCTGGGAGAGCCTGGCAGCCTCCGGCCCCCTCCCCACGCCTCGGAGGCTGGAAGGGCAGGGCGATCCCATCCCCGAAGGGCTTCACCTGACGGGCCTCACCCCCCCGGCCTGGACCGGCGATGGCACCCGCATCCAGCTTGGACTGCGTCCGGAACCCACGCCGGCGGCCGAGTCCGACGAAGGGGGCGATGCCGAGCTTCCGGGCATGCAGCTCTGGCACACCCGAGACGTGCGCCTCATTCCCCAGCAGCGGAACCAGGCGACTGCCCAGTCGCGGCGTACCCTTCTGGCGGTATGGGAGCCCGATTCCGGCGCAGTGGTGCAGGTGGGGACCGACACACGGGAAGCCGCCGCCTTCACCGCCGACGGGCGCTTCGGAGTGGAGCGGCTGCGAGAGCCCTACCCCTGGGGCATCATGTTCGGGCGCCCCTACATGGATGTCTGGACCGTGGATCTGGCCACGGGTGAACGGCGTGCGGCGCTCGAGCGCGTTCGCTGGGCCTGGGAGAGCGCGGAGGGGCGCTACCTTCTCACCTTCGATGGCACCGACTACCACGCGCTGGAGCTGGCTACGGGGCAGCGCGCGAACCTGACGGCGGGGCTGGGCGGCACCTTCGCCAACACCGAGTACGACACCCCCACGGACCTCCTGCCTCCCCACGGGGTGGGGGGGTGGCTCACCGACGACGAGGCGGTGATCCACCGGGTGGTCCGGCTCGACACGTCCGATCCGGCCATCGACCCGAACCAGCCCCTCTACCTTTCGCTTCGCGGCGAGTGGACCGAGCGGCGAGGCTATGCCCGCATCCTCGAAGACGGGATGCCGACGCGTCTCCTCTTCGAGGATCGCATGGTGACCGGGCTCCAGCGGGCCGACAGCGCGGAGGTCTACCTGTGGCGGGAAGAGGCCCGGGACCGATCCCCGAACCTCCAGGTGGCAGGGGCGGAGCTGGCCAATGGGCGCCCCCTCACCGACACGAACCCCTTCCTCGGCGAGTGGGCGTGGACCCGGCCCGAGCTCCTGGACTTCGAGAGCGACGGGGGCGAGCGTCTCCAGGGGGTGCTCCTCTACCCGGCGAACCACGAGGCAGGGCGGAGCTATCCCATGATCGTCTACACCTACGAGATGCTGTCGCAGCAGATGCACCAGTTCCAGGTGCCCAGCGAGCGCTCGTACTACAACTTCACGGCTTGGACGCTGAACGGGTACTTCGTGCTTCTGCCCGACATCCGCTACCGGGCACGGGACCCGGGGGTGAGCGCGCTGGAGGCGCTCCGCCCCGCCATTGCCACGGTGGTGGATCGGGGAATGGTGGACCCGGCGCGGGTGGGGCTCATCGGGCACTCCTGGGGCGGGTACCAGGCCACCTATCTGCCCACGCGCACCGACCTGTTCGCGGCCTCGGTGGCCGGGGCGCCCCTCACCGACTTCGTGAGCTTCATGGGGCAGATCCACTGGACCCCCGGAATCGCCGAGGTGGACCACTGGGAGACAGGGCAGGCCCGCATGGAGGTGCCCTACTGGGAAGACCCCGAGGCGCACCACCGGAACTCGCCCCTTCACGCCGTCCACGAAATGGAGTCGCCCCTTCTCATGGCGTTCGGCGATGACGACGGGGTGGTGGAATGGTGGCAGGGAACGGTCTTCTACAACTTCGCCCGCCGCGCCGAGCGCCAGATGGTGCTCCTGGTCTACGAAGGCGAGGGGCACTCCTTTCAGCGCCGCCCCAACCAGATCGACTACCACCGGCGCATCCTGGAGTGGTTCGGCCACTACCTGAAGGGCGAGCCGGCCCCACGATGGATCACCGATGGGGTGCCCTGGGATGAGCACGAGGCGGAGAAACGGAGGGTGGCGGGGGAGGGGTGAGAGCAGCGCCGCATCGCGCCCCTGGCCCGACGACGGCCCGGAGGACACGGGACCGCTCACGTCGGCCAGCACTCTTTGCGGGAACCTGAGGCACTGGGCCGGAGTTGAACCGGGAACGGATGATCGTTGCGGCGCCCGCGAGGGTCCGCTCCCTGTGACCCGAACGCTCCGCGGCCCCGCCATGCGATCCGTACCGACCTCTGCCTTCCTTCTCCGGGCCACCCTCGCGCTGGCAACCCTCACCCTGGCCGCCTGCTCGGACGGCGCCACCCCAGTGGACGTGGATCCCGGACCCGACCCGGATCCGCGGTCGACCCTGCCCGACCTGACCTGGCTCGAAGCCAACGCCGTCCCGTTCGCCACGGACGCTCCCGGCTCGGACTTCGCCGACCTGCTTCCCCTCGCGGAAATGATTGGTGACGCGCGCGTCGTTGCCCTGGGTGAGGCCACGCACGGCACGCGTGAGTTCTTCCGGATGAAGCACCGGGTCCTCGAGTTCCTCGTCCGCGAAATGGGTTTCACGGTCTTCGGGATCGAGGCCGCGTGGGGCGAGTCCCTCGCCGTCAACGACTACGTGCACACGGGTCTGGGCGACCCAGCCGCTCGCCTCGCGGGCCTCGGGTTCTGGACCTGGAACACGCAGGAGGTCCTCGATCAGATCCACTGGATGCGTGCGCACAACGCGGGAGCCGCGGGTTCGTCCAACCCCGTGAGCTTCTTCGGGTTCGACATGCAGTCGAGCCGCCCGGCAATGGACCTCGTGTCCCAGTACCTCGTGTCGGCCGATCCCGGCTCCATGACCGTGGTCGGGCCCGAGTACGACTGCTGGCGCACATGGTCAGGAGCGGCGACCTACTGGATCGCGACCGACTCGATCCGGCAGCGCTGCAGGGCCGGCGTCGAGGCGGTGCACGACCTGGTCGCCGAGCGCCGCGTCGAGTACGAAGCCGTTTCCTCCCCGGAGGCCTATGCGAGGGCCCTCCGGGCGGCGCGCGTCGTCGTGCAGCACGAGCACCTCCATTCTCGTCGCTGGTCGGAGGTGGAGCCGAACCCGCGGGAGCGCTACATGGCCGAGAACGCGGAGTGGCTGCTGGAGCAGTCCGGCCCCGACGGCCGCGTCGTCCTCTGGGCGCACAACCTACACGTCATGGACGAGTCCCCCTGGATGGGCTCGTTCCTGCGGGAGCGCTACGGCGACGATGTCGTCATCGTCGGTTTCTCCTTCCACGAGGGCGAACTGAACGCCTTCCCCGTGTCGCAGGGCCAGTTCGTGGGTCCGGTCACGGCGCTCGCCGCGCCGCCCGCCGAGGCAGGGAGCCTCGGGCACGCCTTTGGCGGCCTCGACCACCCCCGCTTCTACGTTGACCTGCGTCCACTGCGCGCCGGGTCCGAGCCGTCGGCCAACTGGCTGCTCGCCCAGCGTCCCTTCCGGAACATCGGGGCCACGTACGACCCGGAACACGACGGCACGTACTACCGTCCGCTGCGGCCCGCCCACAATTTCGACGTGCTGATCCACTTCCGCGACACGCGTCCCTCGGTCCTGCTTCCGTTCGTGACGGAGTAGGGCGCCCTCCCGCCCGGGGGACCGAACGGATCGCGCACCAAGGCGAGAGGGTCAGAAGCGGACGCCTGCCTCCCCACCGAGGTGGTGCCAGCCGCCGAGCGCGCTCTCCCCCAGGAACAGGTCCACGCCGATCCTGGGTGACACCACCACGCGGTCCCTCAGGGTCCATCGATAGCCCGTCATGAGATGGAGGCCGCGGGACCGCGTCGCGCCTCCCGGAGGGTCGTACCGACTTCTCTTCGCAACCATGCCTGCCCAGGCGTTGCCGAGGCCGGGGCATCGATGGAGCTCGGGACCGACAGGCCACCCCACCGCATCGCTCGTGTCCCGGCACAACGGGTCGGAGGCTCGCCGTGGCCGGTCGCCCCCCAACCTCACCCCGGACAGTCACGGACGCCGAGGAGAGGCAGGACCCCGGTCATTTCATGTCGCGCCCAACGGGCGCAGCCTGTCCGGTTCAAATTCGAAACCCTAGAATCGAAGATGCAGCCCAGGCCCCGGATGCCGGGCCTGTTCGCCGCACCAGGGGGTAGTTCCGGGCTCCGGGTCCGCAACGGTTCTCGGACCACCCCGCGCTCCGAGGTGGTTCGGTACGCGAAACCCCACGTGCATCCACGAGTGGGTGAGCGGCACCTCCGGGCCATGGCGTGCCATGTGCTCGCACGACCCCACTGGCCTGCCATACTTTCGTTCGTGTCCGCCGTGGTCCGCTCCCCTTCCCCGGTCTCATCCATGCCCGTAGAACGCCTCCTCCACAAGCGCTCCGCCGGTTCCATTCTTCTGCTTTCGTCGCTTGCCCTGACGCTGCTGCCAGCCACCCTTCCCGGGATCATGGCGGACTCTTCCTGCCCCGCCTCCACCCCGGGGTTTCGGGGCCTTGACCAGCCCGACGTCTATCCTGAAGAACTCCTGGCACTTGTCGAGATCCCCGCTGGAGGCCAGGTGAAATACGAGCTGCACCCGGAAACGGGACGCATGGAGGTGGACCGCTTTCTCTCCATGCCCATGGCCTACCCGGTGAACTACGGGATCCTCCCCTGTACCCTGGCGGAGGACGGTGACGCATTCGACGTCCTGATCCTCACCCGGGCCCCCCTTCTTCCCGGGTCGCTGATCCGGGTCCGGCCCATCGGACTTCTCCCGATGCTGGACCGGGGGGAGCAGGACGACAAGGTCCTGGTGGTACCGGTGGATGCGGTGGACCCGACCTGGTCCGATGTGCGCGATGTCGGGGACCTTCCGGGCGTGGAGCGGGAGCGGATCCGGGCCTTCTTCCGGGTCTACAAGGAGCTGCCGGACCCGAATGTCGAAGTGCAGGTTGAGGCCTGGCTCGGTGCGGACGACGCCCGCGACGCGCTGAGACGCGCGGCCGGTCCCGAGAGGAATCCGGAACGCGGCTGACCACAGATCGCTGGAACCACCAGAGGCGCGTCAGAACAGAACGCGCGCACTCAAGGAGAGTTCATGGGCATTCACCCTGCGGGCGGGGTCGTTGGACCTTCGCGCCTCGAACTGGTACGCCAGGCGCGTGACGAGATGGCGCGAGAAGGATCGTTCCAGTGCGATGTGCGGCGTCAGTCGCGTGTCCTTGCGAAGCACCTCTTCCTCCCCCACCCGGACCGTTCGGGAGCGGTAGCTGCGGGTCCTCCACTCGAGCTCCACCGAAAGGGCGTCCCGTTCGGTGAGCTGCCTTGAGAACGCGAGTTCGAGCCGGGGCCCCCGAAAGTCCCGCCGACCCGTGTCGGACCGGTTTCGCTCGTGGCGAATCTCGAACTCGAGGTCCGTCCTGTCGCCGACTTCGAG
>JBJHBX010000073.1:0-10359 GCA_050485725.1 Gemmatimonadales bacterium
CCCGGCACGTGGCGGGGCAGGTCGCGGCATTCGGCGATGTACTTCACCACGTCGTCGGTCCTGTCGAGCACCGACGAGAGGAGCGCCGCCATGAACTCGGCCGGATAGTGCGCCTTGAGCCACGCGGTGTGGTACGACAGGAGCGAGTACGCCGCCGAGTGCGACTTGTTGAAGCCGTAGCGACCGAAGGTCTCGATCTGGTCGGCCAGCTCCGCGGCGAGCTTCGGATCGACCCCGCGTTCCACCGCCCGCGAGGTGAACTTCCCGAGCTCCGTGCGAATCAGCTCCGCGTCCTTCTTCCCCACCGCCTTCCGGAGCACGTCGGCCTCGGCCAGCGAGAAGCCCGCGAGGACGTTCGCGATCCGCATGACCTGCTCCTGGTAGACGATGACCCCGTAAGTGGGCTCGAGCGTCGGTTCCAGGTCGACGTGCGGGTAGGTGACGCGCTCGGCACCCAGCTTCCGCCGGATGAAGACGTCGGTCATGCCCGAGTCCAGCGGCCCGGGACGGATCAGCGCGTTCGTCGCCACCAGGTCCTCGAAGCGGTCGCACTTCATGGAGCGGAGCTTCTCGGTGGCCAGGTTCGACTCGAACTGGAACACCCCCGAGGTCCCTCCGCGGGCGAGCATCGCGTAGACGTCGGGGTCGTCGAGGGGAAGGTCGTCGATGTTCTCGCAGGTCGCACCCGTCACCGGGTGGACGAGGGAACCTTTCCGGTCCCGGACCATCGTCACCGCATCCTCGATCACGGTGAGCGTCTTGAGGCCCAGGAAGTCCATCTTGAGCATCCCGGCGTCTTCGAGGCAGTTCATGTCGTACTGGGTGACGACCACTGCCTCGCCATCGCCGTTCGACCCGCTCCCCTTCGAGGACTGGGTGCAGATCGGCACGTACTCGTCCAGCGGCCCCGGCGCGATGACCACCCCGGCCGCATGCACCGAGGCGTGCCGGCTGAGCCCCTCGAGGGTCATGGAATACTCGAAGAGCTTCCGATGGCGCTCGTCCTGCTTCGCCAGCGCCTTCACCTCGGAGAGCTGCTCGACGGCCTCCTTCAGCGTCATGGCCTTGCCCGGCTCGTTCGGGATCAGCTTCGCGATGCGGTCCGTCTCGAAGGGCTCGAAGCCCAGCGTCCGTCCCACGTCGCGGATCACCGCCCGGGACTTCATCGTGCCGAAGGTGATGATCATGCCCACGGCGTCCCGCCCGTACTTCTGCCGCACGTAGTCGATGACCTCGCCCCTGCGCTCGTAGCAGAAGTCGATGTCGATGTCGGGCATCGACACGCGCTCGGGGTTCAGGAAGCGCTCGAAGAGAAGGTCGAATTCGAGGGGGTCGAGGTTCGTGATGCCGAGGGCGTAGCTCACGAGCGACCCGGCCGCCGAGCCGCGGCCGGGGCCCACCGGGATCCCGTGCCTGCGCGCCCAGTCGATGAAGTCCCAGGTGATCAGGAAGTACCCGGCGTAGCCGGTCTTCAGGATCACGTCGAGCTCGAACTCCATGCGCTCGCGGACGGGATCGGGCAGGGGATCCCCGTAGCGGGCCTTGGCCCCCTCCACCGTCAGGTGCACCAGGTAGCCGTTCTCGCCCTCGAAGCCCTCGGGAATCGGGAAGGCGGGAACGTGGTACTTCTTGTCGAAGGTCAGGTCGACCTGGTCCGCGATGGCCAGCGTGTGCTCGACCACCTCGGGATTCCCCGGGAAGGCCGCGCGCATCTCGTCGGGACCCTTGAAGTAGAGGCCCTCGTCGTAGCGCATCCGGTCGGGGTCCGACTTGTCCTTTCCGAGGCCGATGCAGAGCAGGGTGTCATGTGCCTCGTGGTCGCCGCACTCGAGGAAATGGGCGTCGTTCGTCGCCACCACCGGAAGGTCGAGCTCCTCGGCAAGGGAGAGAACCTTCCGGTTCAGCTCGGCCTGCCCCGGCGAATCGTGGGCCTGTACCTCCAGGTAGTAACGGTCCTGGAAGACGTTCGCGTACCACTCGGCGGCTTCGCGGGCCGCGTCGAGGTTGTCGGAAAGGAGGTTCCGCGCCACCTCGCCGGCCATGCAGGCCGAGCTCACGATGAGCCCCCCGGCATGGCGCTCCAGCACCTCGCGGTCGACCCGCGGCTTGTGGTAGAAGCCCTCGGTGTACCCGATCGACGAGAGCTTCACGAGGTTCCGGTACCCCTCGCGGTCACGGGCCAGCAGCACCAGGTGATAGTAGGCGCGTTCCCCCTCGCCCCGGGTCCGGTCGCGGCGGTCGCCGGGCGCCACGTAGGCCTCCATCCCGATGATGGGTTTGACCCCCGCCTTCCGGGCGGCCTTCTGGAAATTCCAGGCGCCGAAGAGGCACCCGTGGTCGGTCAGGGCCAGGGCCGGCATCTCGAAGTGTGCGGCCCGCCGGACCAGGTCGGAGAGACGGTTGGCACCGTCGAGGAGGGAGAACTCGGAGTGCGTGTGGAGGTGAACGAACGACACGGAAGACCGGGGTTTCGATGCGGGCGCGACGGGCGAAGGGCGACCCCGCTCGCCTGGCCGCGGTCGGCCGGGGCTCGCCCGTTCCTAACCTACACCCCGGCCCCCCCTGCGACAGTCCTTGACGGGAGGATCCGCGCCCCCCGGTCCGCGGGGCCGCCGGCCGCCGCCGCCGGCCCTCGGTCCCCGCCCGGGCCGGTCGCGCCCTCGAGGGCCGCGGCCCCCCTGCCCTGTCAGCCGCAGCGGAAGGTGTCGAGGATGGTCTGGAGCTGGATCAGGTATTCGTACTTCGCGCGCGCGGGGGCGTAGACCCAGGCATCCACGTAGTAGAGCCGGTCCTGCCCGGGGCACGGAAGGAGGCGCGTCAGCGTCGGTCCTCCTGCCGGCCAGGCGTCGGGAGGGCTCGCCCACGCGGCCTGCCACTCGATCCCCTCGCGCTCCACGCCCTCCACCCGGACCGGCCTCAGCGTGTGGATCACCGTGTCCACCACCTGGGGGTCGTTGTAGTAGGCGGCCGAGAACTCTGCCCGCCACCGGGCGATGTCGGAGGCGTCGGGGAAGTCCTCAGGGATGGGCGACACCCAGGTCACCCCCACCTCGCGGATCAGGTCGGCCGGGCTCGGGTTGTCGTTCCGGAACCGGAAGACGGAATCGCGGACCGAGTACCGGTAGACCGCCGGGAACTCGAGACGAAAGCCCACGTGGGTGGCCAGCGAGTCGGCCAGGCCGACGTTTCTCCCCGACGTGTACATCCGGTTCACCGCGATCTCGCGGTACATGCGGTCGAGGGAGGCGCCCAGGGGGTCGAGCATGTCGGCGAGCGCCGCCTCGTCCCGGGTCGAGGGGAGGAGGACCACGGTCACCGTCTGGCCCCTTGCCCAGACGTTGTCGACCTGGAAGATGTCTCCGGGGCCGACCGGGGGCGCATCGGAACGCCGGGCGGCAAGGGCATCGTCCACCCAGGCGTCGCCGGGGGCCCCGATCGAGACCACGTTCCGGAAGCGCTGCAGGTGCCCCCAGTTCCGGGCATCGTTCGGGTCCTGCCAGGTGACGCGGAAGGTGGCCTCGTCTCGCACCACCTGCACCGTCGGCGCGATGGCGCCCTCGACCTCGAGCTCCATGGCATCCCAGAGGTCGGCATCGCTCGTCACGATCACGGCGTGGGTCTCGCCGTGGGCCCGGGGCATGTCGCAGCCACCCAGCACGACGAGCCCGGCAAGGGCCAGCATCGCGCCGGCCTCCGGGAGGACCCGAAGAACGGAACGAACGAAGCGTCGGGGGCGGCTTCCAGCGGGCATGGGCGTGTCTCCGGTACGGGGTCGCGAAGGTGGAGGGGTACGACCCTTCCAGCTTGTTGAAACCCGTAAAGGTACGGGCGTTCCCCGCAGGCTCGCCATCGGGGTCCCGCGTGCGGACTCCGCCCCGGCCGCCGAAGGATTCCGACGGGCTCCGGACGCGGAACCGGTGCCGGGAAACGCACCGTTCCGGCCCCGTTCCCGGTGCTTGACTTTCCCTCGTCCATTCATAGAATTGCGCACTTCGAGGGGGATGCGCCCGGTTTCCCCCGGCCCCGCAACGCACCTGGCCCCGCTACGCACCGGAGGATGCTGGAATGACGGACCTTGCGGTCTGGCTCGAAGAGGAGTCCCCGAGCGCCCTCGCGATCCTCGCCCTGGACGAGGACCTGGACGAGGACGACTGGGACGACGAAGAGGACGAGGACGAGGACGAGGACGACGACGACTGGGACGAGGATGACGACTGGGACGACGACGAGGAGGACTGGGAGGAGTCCTTCGACGACGACGACGAACCCCGGCGCAACCGCCCCGCCTGGGACTGATCGTCCAGGTCCGTTGACATCGTCTGCCAGCAGCGACGCCCCCGGCGCCCCCGACGCGGTGCCGGGGGCCTTGTCGTCAGGGGGCCGCTACGCGGTGCCTGCACGCCGCCACCGGATCGAGTCGTCGGTCCGGCGGAGCCGCTTCATCACCACGCTGGCCCCGGCCCCGGACGAGGAAGCGGCGCGACGCTTCGTGGCCGAGATCCGGGAGGAGTTCCCCGATGCGACCCACAACTGCTGGGCCTGGGTGGCGGGACCGCCGGGGAGCACGGCGCGGGTCGGGATGAGCGACGACGGAGAGCCCCACGGCACCGCCGGCCGTCCGATGCTGAACGCCCTTCTGCATGGGCCGGTGGGCGAGGTGGTTGCGGTGGTCACCCGCTACTACGGGGGGGTGAAGCTCGGACGGGGCGGGCTGGGAAGGGCCTACGCCGGCGGGGTCCAGGAGGCCCTGGCCTCGCTCCCGACGCTCGAACGCGTCCGGCGCCGGTCCGTTCGACTCGAGGTGACCTACCCCTTCATCGACGCCGTGAAGCGACTCCTTGACGACCTCGATGTGACGGTGCGGGAGGAGCGCTACGGGGAGGCGGTCGAGCTGGACGTGGCGGTGCCCGAAGGCGCCCTGGACCGCCTCGAGCGGGGCCTCGGGGACCTCAGCGGGGGAACGGCGGGATGCCGGCCCCTCCCCCTCCCGGACGGCGATTCAGATCGATCTGCTTGAGCTGCTCCACCATCTGGTTCAGCTCGCCGATGGTCCGCCGCTGCTCGTCGACGGTATTCCGGCTTTGCGCCAGGTCGCCGAGGAGCCCCTTCAGGAGCCGCGCGTGAACCGCTTCGATCGAGGCCGGATGCTCGTCCACGATCCGCTCCAGCAGGGGCGTCGCCCTGCGCGTATCTCGAACCGGGCTGTCGGGGAGGAGGAAGACCAGCGCGAGGGACCAGTTCGCCGCAAGTCGGTGCGCCGGGTTCTCGCCCACGACCAGGTAGGCCTCGAGGGGCGGGACCGCCTCCGCATGGCGACCGGCAATGAGGAGGGCCTGCCCCTGCTGGAGCAGCACCTCGGTGGCGCCGGTCGCCGGCCCGGTGTCGGAGGCATCCACCGCGTCGGGGTCCTCGACGACCTGGGCCCCCGCATCGCTCGTCGCCCCGGCGGTGGCCGGACCCGGCCCCGCCCCGAAGGGTCCGATCGAGAGGCCGCAGCCCGATGCGACCGCGAGGACGAGGACCAGAGCGGCCGTTCGACCGGTCTGCGGAGGAATGTCAGGCATGGATCATCGTACGCCGCTCGGCCTCCGAAAGGTCCGTCCCGGTCGTCCCGCTGGCCGCGGCGGCGAGCTCGGGCCAGCGGGAGGGTCGGACCGGGAGGAGCGTCACGAAGCTCGCCCCGCCGGCCGCCGAAGCCTCGCACCAGATCGCGCCGCAGTGCCCCTCGACGATGCGCCTCGAAATGGCCAGCCCGAGCCCCACGCCCTGCCCGGACTTCCGCCCGTCGATGCGCACCTGGTAGAACTTCTCGAAGACCCCCTCGCGGTGCTCCGGCGGCACGCCGGAGCCCTCGTCCTCGACCACCAGGCGAAGGAAGGGGCCGCACTCGCGATCGGGAAGCTCGCGGTAGCGGTTGGGCATCTCGGCCGGGGGTGCCTCCACCGTCTCGAGCCGCAGTGCGATCCGTCCGCCCTCGGGCGAGAACTTGAGGGCGTTTCCGACGAGGTTCGCGACGACCTCGCGGAGCCGCTCCCCGTCGCCCACCAGGAGTCCCCCACCCGGGGTCTCGGCGGCGTGGTCCTCGAACTCGACCCGGAGGTCCCGGTCCGCGGCCAGCGGCTCCGTTTCGTCCATCACGTCGCGGACGACCGAAGCGAGGAGGACGGGCGCCGGGTCGAAGAGCGCCGCGCCCGCTTCGAGCCTCGACATTTCCAGCAGGTTTCCGATCATCCGGGAGAGCCGCTCGGCGCTTCCCTCCGAGAGTTCAAGCAGGTGCCGCTGCCGGTCGTTCAGCGGGCCCGGAAGCTCCTCCAGCAGCACGAGGATCGTCTCCTGCACCGCGGCCAGGGGGCCCTTGAGCTCGTGCGACACGTGCGACACGAAGTCCTGCTTGAGCTCCTCCAGCTCGCCAAGTCGTTCGGCCATCTGGTTGAAGTCGCGGGCCAGGGCGCCGAACTCGGACCGGCTCCGGTCGTCGATCCGGTGATCGAAACGCCCCCGCGCCAGCTCGCGGGTCCCGAGGGTCAGGCGCCGCAGGGGGCCCGAGACCGAGGCCCATAGGAACCACCCGAGTCCCACGGCCAGCAGGAGCGACGTGGCCGAGGTGACCCACGCGACCATGCGTGCGCGCGCCGCGGCCTGGTACGCGGCACCGCTTTCGGCGGTCACCCGGGCGTCGTTCGCGGCCAGGAGGGTCTCGGCGGCGGCGCGCATGCGGAGCAGCTCCAGGTCGCCGGTGTCGAGCGCCTCGAGGGCCGCCGCCAGTCCGGTCGGCGCCCCGGGAGCACCCCCGGTGGGGGTCGCCTCGGGGCGGAAAGGACCGGTCTCGGCGGTCCAGGCGGCCCAGGTGTCGAGAATGCGCGTTCGGGCCTCCTCCTCCGCATCCCCCAGCTTCAGCAGGGAGAGGGCCTCCAGGCGCTCCTTGAGCTCCCCCTCCGCCCGGGCCCACTCGGCCAGGTAGTCGGTATCGCCCAGCAGGAGCGCCTTGGCCGAGAACTCACGCACATCCTCGACCCCCTGGATCACGGCCAGCGACACCCGGGACGCCTCGAGGCGGGTCCCCGCCATCTGTCCACTGATCTCCTGGAGCTTCTGGACCACCGAGAGCTGGTACGCCGCGGTGGCGGCGAAGAGGGCCATGAGGAGCCCGAGCCCGACGGCGATCCGCGTGGAGATCCTCATGGGCGGCTCACCGGTCGATGCCCCAGGCGTTCAGCTTGTTGCGGATCGTGCGCACGCTGACTCCGAGCCGGCGAGCCGCTTCCGCCTTGTTGTTTCCGGTCCTGTCCAGCGTGCTCAGGATGAGCTGCTTCTCGACCTCGGCGGCGGTGGCGTCGGGGGGAAAGGCGAAGTCCCCCGTCTCCGCCGCCCGCGGGTTCCGGACGTAGGGGGGCAGGTGGTCGGCGCCAATGGTGCCGTCGCGCGCGAGGACCACGGCCCGTTCGACCAGGTTCCTGAGCTCGCGGACATTTCCCGGCCAGGGGTAGCGCTCCATGATCTCGAGGGCCTCGGGGGCGAAGGTGCGCGCCGGGCCCCCGTGTCGCTTCGAGAACTCGTCGGCGAACCTTCCGGAAAGGAGCGGGATGTCGCCGGTCCGCTCGCGGAGCGGGGGAAGGTGGATCGAGAAGACGTTCAGCCGGAAGTAGAGATCCTCGCGGAGAAGCCCCTCCTCCACCGCCTCGCGCGGGTCCCGGTTCGTTGCGCTCACGGTGCGGACGTCGAAGGACATCTCGACCTTGCCGCCCACCCGCCGGATCCGGGCCTCGTCCAGCACCCGGAGCAGCTTCGGCTGGAGCTCCATCGGCATCTCGCCGATCTCGTCCAGGAAGAGGGTGCCGGAGTCGGCCATCTCGAAGCAGCCGGCGCGGGTCTCGGTCGCCCCGGTGAACGACCCCTTCTCGTGCCCGAAGATCTCGCTCTCCATGAGCTCCCTCGGGATGGCGGCTGCGTTGACCGCCACGAAGGGCCCTTCCGAACGGCGGCTCAGCATGTGAATCGTGCGGGCCGCCAGCTCCTTCCCGGTGCCGCTCTCGCCGGTGACCAGGATCGAGGCCTCCGAGTCGGCCATGGAGCGGATCAGGTCGTAGACCTCCATCATCGCGGGGCTTCGCCCGACGAAGAGGCCAAGGTCGGCGCCCGGGACGCGGGGGATCGTGCCGTCGGGGGCGGGGCCCCCTGCGCGGGGATGGGTGGCGGTCGTGGCCGATGCCGCACCACCACCGGCCGTCGCGCGCGCCCGGGATTCCGTGGGCTCGGCAGGGGCGCCCGCCGGCGCATCCTCCCTCCGCGCGCGGGCGCGCTCCAGCGCGTCGCCGATCAGCGCCTCGAGGTTCTGGTAGTTGAGCGGCTTGGTCAGGAAGTCGACGGCGCCCAGCTTCATCGCGTCGACGGCCATCTCGACGGTGGCGTGGGCGGTCAGGAGAATGACGGTCCGATGGGGGTCGTCGTCGCGAAGCGCCTTCAGGAGCTGGATCCCCGACATCTCGGGCATGACCACGTCGCTCAGGACCAGGTCGGGGCTCCACTTCCGTGCGATCTCCACGCCCTTCGAGGCGCGGTCCGCGGTCTGGACCTGGAATCCCCAGCGCTGGAGTCGAAGCTCGAGGACGTCGCGGAAGGTGGGGTCGTCGTCGACCACCAGGATGCGAACGGGACGGTCCATGGAGGTCAGCTGGGCAGGTGGGTCGGGCCGGGGCCGGGTCCGGGATGCGACGGGCATGTCCGGTCTCGCGGGAGGGCTGGTTAACGGTCGTGGCTGGCGGAGGCGGACGCAAGCAGGACGACAACGGGGGTCCCGACCCACGCTGGATCGGGACCCCCGCCGGATCGCCGCCGCCCCACGTGAAGGCGGGTCGGCAATGGTCGGGTCAGCGCGTCAGCGTCCGTCCCCGCCCGGGGTCGAGCCGTCCGCGCCCTCACCCTCGCCGGCGCTCGCCACCCGCGGCTGAGCCTGGGTCGAGGGGGCGAAGTCGATGACCATGGCCACGCGGCGGTTCTGCCATCCTTCCTCGCCGGGACCCGCAGCACCCGGAACCACCTGGCGTGCCTGGTCCTGCCCGTAGCTCACGGCGCGCATCTGGCCCGAGTTGATCCCCTGCGAGGCGAGGTAGCCCATGACGGACTCGGCCCTCCGCATGCCCAGCCGCCGGTTGTACTCGGCGCTGCCGGCAGGGTCGGTGAAGCCCTCCACCGTGATGGTGGCGTCGGGGTAGTACTGCCTCACGACCTCGGCGAAGCGATCGAGGACCGGGCGGTCGGAGGCCCGCACCTGGTCGTCGTCGAAGGCGAAGTGGACCGGGGCGTTGAACCGGATCGCCGACTCGAGACGCTCCACCGTGACCTCGAACTCGCCGCGAAGATCCGAAAGGGCCTGTTCCACCTGGCCGATCCGGGCCTCGAGGCGCGCTTCGCTCTGATCGATCCGCTGGCCGAGGCGGGCCTCGACGGCCTCGTCGCCTTCACGGATCTCGGCGCGCACCTGGGCCATCTCGGCCTCGAACTGGTCCTGCTTCACGGTGGCGCAACCGGCCACGATGATGGCGGTTCCTGCAAGGACCAGCGCCCTGCGGCCGCCCGTCGGGAATCGATGGAGATCCATGGGACCACTCCTCCGGATGGGTAGATTCGGATCGGAAAGCTCGGGTCGGGCGCGGTCGCTCGGACGCGACGGCAGAACCCGGAAACGAGACGTCGGCGAGCGCGATCGCGCTGCCGCCGCGTGGAGCGGGGTGGCAGGAGGGGCCCCGACGCACCGTGTCCCCGTACGGTTGTCTCCCCGTTCAAACGATACGCCGGGGACACCCTCCGCCACTTCACTCTGGCCCCTGGAAAGCGCAAGCGGGGTGCCAGTTGGCGCATGGTGCCCACAAAATGCTGTGGCGCAATGACTTCATGTGTTTCTGGCGGGAGCCGCGCACCGGGTCCGGTGGGGCTCCACCGGGAAGGGCCTTCCGGGGGGATCGGGAAAGTCTTTCCCGCTTCGGGATGGCTTCGGGGTTGGTCCTGATCCCGTGCGTCGCGACTGCGGTCCGGCGGCCCCCGGGTTGCGGATCGCAGGCCCCCGCTGCGCTCCCCCGGCGGGCCCGGCGGGGGTTGAACGCGGCGTCACGAAGCGGTAGCTTTTCCGACTCTGTCCGGGGCCTGTAGCTCAGGTGGTTAGAGCGCACGCCTGATAAGCGTGAGGTCGGTAGTTCGAGTCTACCCAGGCCCACTCCCGGGAAACGCGCGCATTGCACCACGAGCGGCCCGCTTCGGCTTTCGAGCCGGGGCGGGCCGTTCGTCGAATGCCGGGGCGGGCCGGCGTCCGCGGCCGCCACGCAGGCCGCCGCCCCGAAGGGCGCGGTCGCCGCAAAGGAGGCC
>JBJHBX010000074.1:0-10158 GCA_050485725.1 Gemmatimonadales bacterium
AGGACCCGGTCCCCGGTTCCCGGCTTGAGCAGGGTCGGGGCGCCGACCAGGAGTCCCCGGAGAAGGGCGGTCGCACCGGTCCCCGGCACGTTTCCGGCGCAGACCTGGACCAGGAGGCGCGGTGGCATGACACGCACCCGGTCACCCCGTGGCCCCGGACGGAAGCCGTCGAGCACGTCGGGGTCGGGGAAGTCCGCCCGCACCGCGGCCGACAGCCGTTCCAGCGTCCAGTCCCGTGCCATGCCGTCAAGCACGCGCTCCGCCTCGGCGGGGGGGAGCGCGGCGTCGCCCGGGAGGCGCTCGAGCGCTTCGCGCCGGAGGGGGTCGCCGGGGTCCAGGAAGCGCGCGCCTGCCCGGGCCGCGAGCCTGAGTCGCTCCCGGAAGCCCAGCTCCCGGAGTGCTTCGCCCCCGGCTCCGGTCAGCGCCTCGAGAAGCGCGCCGGGAGATGGGGCGGAGCGATCCCCCGGATCCCGCTCGAGGCCGGGGGGAAGAACGAGGGGCTCTGCCCCTTCCCAGGATCCGCCGCCCGTCACCGCGCCGCCTCCATCCACGCCTCGATGGAGAGGGAGCACCCCCGGGGTGGAGCACCGGAGGTGCGTCCCACGACACGGAAGCCGGGGCGCGCGCCGGCCGTTCCGCCCCCCGCGGACCCTGCCACCTCGTGCCCCAGGTCCTCCGTGAGGAGGAGGGCCGCCGAGTCCAGGTTCGCGAGGTCGAGGTGGCAGAGGAGCCCGGTCGCGCCGGCTTCAACCGGAGCGAGGTCCACCGGGTCGAGGACCCGCGTGCGGACCCAGGGGGGACCCACCAGCCGCCTCCGCTCCGGGTCGGTCGGGCCACCCTCCTCGAGCACGGGCTCGTAGAACTGGGAGAGCATTTCCGTCATGCCGTACTCGTTCACGATCCGTTCGGGCGGCACGCCGGTGGCCGCCGAGAGGTCGGCGTACAGCTCGGTCCGCGGGACCTCGCGGCTCCTCCCCTTGAAGCCCCCCGTCTCCATGATCCGCGAGCCGGGCGGAAGCCACCTGGCACCCTCGGCACGCTCCCCCGATCGGTCGCCATCGAGCCAGTGCACGAGCCCGAAGGCCGTGGCCAGCAGGAGCACGGGGACCCCGTCATCGCGCGCCGACGCGAGCGCATCATCGAGGGGCCCGCGCCGGAGTCTCCAGTCGGGGTCGGCGAAGAACCCGCCTCCCCCGTCGTCCCAGGCGCGCGCCAGGGCCCCGGCCATGTGGACGAGCGACGACTCGGGGCGTGCCGCGGGGTCCGGCATCAGCGCCACGACGCGGAGTGCCGGGGTCCCGTCGGGGCGCCTCGGCGCGCCGGACGCGAGGTGGCGCGTCGCCCAGGGGAGGAGCGCCGCGTGGTAGAGCCCGAGTTCCCGAACGAGGTGGGTGCCGCGGGGCGCCCCCGGTTCGGTGGTCCCCGAGGTCCGGAACACCGCTTCGGCCTCGGCTGGGTTCCCGCCGTAGGGTGGGGCGTCGCGGAATCCCCGCACCGGCACCGGCGGGAAATCGGTCCAGTGGACCACGGTCGACGGTTCGAGGCCCCGGTTCCGCACCAGGGCGCCGTAGACCGGGTTCTCGCGGGCCTGGTGGCGGAGCACCTCCAGCGCGAGCCGGTCGAAGCCGCCCGGGGGGTGCGCGTCTCCCGACCCGAACCAGGCGAGGAGGATGTCCCGGAGCTCCTCCCGGGAAGGTTCGCGGGTCACGACGAGGAGCGTCGCACCCGACCGGGTTCGAGCCCGCCGGCGCGGAGGATCTTGTCCTGGAGCCTCCGTCCCTCGTCGTGGACGAAGTCGGTGACCCGGGCCAGGTTGGCGGCGACCTCGTCGTAGAGCTCCGACGGGAAGTCGTCCCCTTCGGCGTTGCGGATGGCGCCGGCAAGGGCCTCCATCTCGCGGCGGCTCTTCTCGACCGCCCGGAGGAGTCGGTTCAGCGCCTTTCGGGCCTCGGCTTCGGGGGTCGTCATCGGATCGTCGGGAGGCGGGTCGGAAGGATCGGGGCGTGCGTTCAGGGCTCGACAGCCGGGGCCCGTCCGAACAATCGGCGATCTCTCCGGGCGCAGCAATGGCCGGGACAGACGATCAGCCCCCTTCCCCGCGCTTCCACCCGGCGATCCGGCGCCTGACCCACGGGGGCACGAGGAGTCCGTCCGAGATCGCCGCGAGTTCCTCCGCCTCCCGCCACTCGAGCTCCAGGCGGTGCAGCTCGCCCTCGAGCGCCACCCGTTCGGCCTCCTCGTTCGCGGCGATCTCGAGGGCCAGCCGGAGTACGGGGTCGGCGTTGCTGAGCGCGGCCCCGGGGCCGAAGGGCCAGCCCACGTGGTTCTCCCATGCCTTCCCCGCCGCCAGCGTCCGCGCCGCCCTGAGCGCCAGCCGCTCCGCATCCCCCGCCGAAACCACGTTGTCGAGGGCCTTCCGGACATGGTCGGGCTTTCCGATCTGCCGGTTCAGCTCCAGGAGCGAAAGCCGAAGGGCCCGGTTCCGGAGTTCGTCCGGGATCCGAAGCGTGGGGCGGCCGAAGGAGGGAAGCTCGAGTGCCCACCCCCCGCCCGCGTCGGAGGGATCCTCCGAGGTGACCAGGTGAAGCCCCCTGAGCTGGGAAAGGGAGAGTCGCTTGCGGAGATGCGCTGTGGTCTCGCTCTCGGGTACGTCGAACTCGAGGCGCAGGCCGCGCTTCTGCATGGACTGCCAGGCCGACCACCCTCCGACCCCCAGGAGGAGCATCGGCCACACCGCCGAGCCCAGCCCCATCGGCCCCACCATGAACCATCCTGCGGTGACGACCCCACCCACCTGGCGCGACCGCTTCCACCTGCGCTCGATCCGGTCGGCGTAGCGCCACCCCGCCAGCTCGGGCGCCTCTGCCCGCCCGATCCGGATCAGCTCGGTACCGTCGGCCAGCCTCCCGATGGCGATGTGCTCCGTGGCAAGCCCCTGCGCGGCCCGTTCGAAGCGCCGCTCCGCCTCCTCCACCGCCTCCCAGCGCTCCTCGATGGGGGCGAGGTTCCAGGACCGGCAACGGGCGCAGAGCACCCAGAGCCTCCCCTTCGCGCCGTCGAAGGCGAGACGCCTTCCCACGGGGAAGTGCTCCAGGGCCTCGTTCCGGCCGAGGTCGCGGGTGCAGGCGGGGCAGTGACGGTACACGGGCGGTGTCGGAGGGAGCCGGTGAGAGGTCGCGGAAGGTCGAGGGCGGGAACGGCAGCCGCCTTCGAAGGTAGGTGGGGACGCCCACCCTGCACCACGCCTGAACCGACCTCCAGCCGAGTCCCTCTCCAGATGCCCGGAACCGTCACCGGAGACCTCACGCAGGAACCTCGGACGGGTGGGCTCTCCCCCGCGGACCCCGAACACCTCCTCGACCTGGCGGTGGTGGGCGCAGGTCCCTGCGGGATCGCGGTGGCCGCCGCCGCCGCCCGGGCCGGCCTGGATGCGATCATGGTCGACCGCGGCCCGCTCTGTGCCTCGATCGTCCGGTACCCCTTCTACATGCAGTTCTTCTCGACGCCCGAGAAGCTCGAGCTCGAGGGGCTCCCCTTCGTGACCATGGAGCGGAACGCCACCCGGAGGGAGGCGCTCTCCTATTATCGAAAGGTGGCCGAGTTCTTCGAACTGCGGACCCTTCTCTACACCGACGTGGAGCGGATCGAGGGCACGCGGGGCGACTTCCGGCTCGGGACGCGGGACATGGCGGGGCGGGTGGGGGAGCTCCGTGCGAGGAACGTGGTCGTGGCCACCGGGGGGTTCCACGAGCCCAACTGGCTGGGGGTGCCCGGCGAGGACCTTCCCAAGGTGGCCCACCACTACACGGAGGCCCACCCCTACTGGAACCGCGACGTGCTCGTGGTCGGGGGCTCGAACTCGGCGGTCGAGGCTTCCCTCGAGCTCTTCCGGACCGGCGCCCGGGTCACCCTCGTCCACTTCCTGGACGACTTCGACCGCGGCGTGAAGCCCTGGGTGCTCCCCGACATCCGGAACCGTGTCGAGAAGGGCGAGGTGACCGCCCGCTGGGGCCACCGGGTCGTCGGGATCCGCCCCGACGAGGTCGTGCTGCGCGAGGAGGCCACGGGGAAGCTGGACACGATCCCGAACGACCACGTCCTGGCGCTCACCGGCTGGCGCTCCGACCCGCATCTCCTGAGGGCGCTCGGCGTGTCCATCGACGCCGACTCCGGCGTGCCCGCGCACGACCCGGAAACCATGGAAACGCCGGTCCCCGGCGTCTTCATCGCCGGCGTGCTCGCCGCCGGCAACGACGCCAACCGCATCTTCATCGAGAACGGGCGCTGGCACGGGCGGCGGATCGTGACCGCCCTCGGTGCGGAGCTCCCCGCGCCCGCCGGCGTCAGGGAACGGGCTGAGCCCCGCCGGTGAGCATCGGCCCCAGGACCCAGATCACCACCCGGAAGTAGATCAGGAGCCCGAGCACGTCCATCACCGTGGTGATCCCTGGCGACGAGGTGAGCGCCGGGTCGATCCCGAGCTTCCGGAAGAGGAAGGGGAGGCTCGCCCCCACCAGGTTCGCGCAGAGCGCGATCAGTACCATCGTGATGCCGAGCGCCACCGCGATCCGGGGCTCGGCCCGGAAGAGGAGGACGTACACCGTCATGAAGACCCCGAAGGCGACCCCCAGCAGGATCCCGGTCTTCAGCTCCTTCCAGAAGACGCGGAAGTAGTCGCGGAGCTCGAGCTCGCGGGTGGCCAGGGCGCGCACCACGAGCGTCGCCACCTGGGCGCCGACGTTCCCCCCGGTACCGATCAGGAGCGGGATGAAGGCGGCGAGGATCACCACCTCGGCGATGATGTCCTCGTAGTGGTTGATGACGTTGAAGGTGAGCGTCATCGAGACCACGAGGAGAACCAGCCAGGAGGCCCGCTTCCGGAAGAGAAGCCAGGGGTTCGCGCGCACGTAGTCGATGTCGATGGGTGCAGCGCCCAGGCGGTGGATGTCCTCGGTGGCCTCGTCGGTCACCACGTCGAGGACGTCGTCGACGGTCACGATCCCCACCAGCCGGTCGTCGTCGTCGAGCACCGGAAGGACCGAGAAGTCGTAGTCCGCCATGATCCGGGCCACCTCTTCCTGGTCGGTGTCGGTGCGGGTGAAGACGATGTCGGGGTTCATCATCTCCTCGACCCGGGCCGAGGGCGCCGAAATGATGAGCTGCCGGAGCGAGAGGACCCCCTTCAGGCGCCCGTCCGCGTCGGTCACGTAGAGGTAGTAGATCGTCTCGGCGTCGGGGCCGGCGCGGCGGAGAAAGGCGAGCACCTGTTCCGCCGTCATCGATGCGCGGACCGCCACGAACTCGGGGGTCATGATCCCCCCGGCTTCCTCCTCGTCGTACCCCGTCAGCCGGTCGGCCACCGCCAGCGTCGACGGGTCGAGAAGCCCCCGGACTTCCTCGGACTGCTCGGGGTCGTAGGCCTGGAGGGCCTGGAGGGTGTCCGCCAGGTCGTCGGGGGACAGCTCCTCCAGGACTTCGGCCACCTGTGGCGGACTGAGCCCCTGCAGGAGCTCGGGCTGCTCCTCCGACGAGAGGTTCGCCAGGAGCTCGGCGGCGGGCTCCGGTTCGAGGGCCGCGAGCACGCGTTCCCGATCCTCGGCGTCGAGATCGTACCAGATCTCGAGAAGGGCCTGGGGCCGCTGGTCGGCGAGGAAGGCAGACAGTGCGCCCGCGTCTTGCGACGCCAGGGCAGCCCGCAGTCCCTCCATCAGTTCGTGGATCTCGGCAGTCTTTTCCATGGCCTCAAGAATACCCTGCCGGGTCCCCGCTTTCCAACGGCGTCACCGGATCCGCCTCCCACCCCTGCTCCGTGAGCGCGCACACCCGTGCCTCGGGACCCTCGGTCGACCCCACGCGGACCACCTCGCCGGGCGCGACCTCGCGCCGCACGTAGCCGAGCCCGATTCGCTGGCCGAAGCGCGTGGATTCGGCCGACGAGCGCACCTCCCCCACGAGCTTCCCACCGTCGGTGGCGTGCAGCGGGGTTCCAGGTGCGGGCCCGGGCAGCGCGCCCATCAGGAGCCCGCGCAGGTGCCGGTTCACCTTCCCCCGGTCGCGGATCCGCACGATGACCTCCTGCCCGGTGTAGCACCCCTTCCTGTGATCGATGGCCCGCTGCTCCAGCCCGGCCTCGGGGGGGAGGACGTCCTCGCCCAGCTCCTGGCCGGTTTCCGGGGTCCCCTTCTCGATGCGAAGGGACTGCCAGTCGGCTGCGGAGCCCTCTTCGACCCCCGATGCCGCCAGCTTCGCCTCGATCCGCCCGATGGACCCGGGGGTCCCCACCAGGTCGAGGGCCGGCGGGAGGACCGCCCCGCTCCGAACCAGCGCCAGGAACCCGTCGACCTCCTCGTCCACCCGGCCTGCGTCCCGATCGCCTCCGGCCTCGAACGCATCCGGCCCCGGTGCCGGCCCCAGCAGGAGGGCATCGCCCGGGGCGAGCGCGGCGACCCGCTCGGGATCGAGCCCCGCCGCCTCGGCTGCCCGGCGGATCGCATCCTCTCCGACCACGGTGACCATCCGCGTGGCCGGGGAGACGTCGTGCACCCGGGCGAACCTCGGAGGAAGGTAGCGGGCGAAGTGCCGGACGAGGGGATCCCGCCCCGCCGCGGGCAGCTCGAGGAGGAAGGAACCGCCGTCGCCAACCCCGAGGCGGAGGAGCCGAAGGTCCGTCACGATCCGCCCCCTGGGCGTGAGCACCAGGCTCTCCGGCGCCGCGCTCGTCCACCACCCCGCCTCGTCGCCCTCCGCGTCGCGATCGAGGGGAACCGGGTCCGGCGGAATCGAGCCGGTCACGACCCCATGGAGCATCCGGGCCGGCGCCCGCCCCTCGACGAGGAGCCGGGTCCGATCCGAGCGGTCGAAGCGCACGGGGATCAAGCGGGTGCTGGGGGCGTCAGGCATGGCGTTCGCGGTTCGTTCGGGTCAGGGTCGGCCCGGGCCGCGGAGCTCATCCACCAGCGCCTGGATCCGTTCGGCGTCGCTCGCACCCGGGGCCGCGTCCAGGTACCACTCGAGCTGCTCGAGGGCCTCCTCCGTGCGACCCAGGCGGGCGAGCAGGGTTCCCCGATCCCGGATCTCGGACTGGGCCGTCGGGTGGATCACGAGAATCCGCTCGACCACCGCGAGGGCCCTCGCCGAGTCCTGCACGTTCAGGTAGATCCCCTTCAGGTTGGTCAGCAGGCGGACGAGCATGTCCCGCCGCCCCGCGGTCCGCAGGAACTCGGGCCGCACCCGCACCATGCCGCCGTAGGCGCGGTCCAGGAGCGACTGCGCCTCGTCCTCGAAGAGGGTGCGGCCCCCGTCGAAGGGGTCCACCAGGAGGCGCAGCGCCTCGCCCTCGAAGCGGACGAGGAAGTGCCCCGGGAAGTTCACGCCGGCAAGGGGAAGCCCCATCCGCCAGCCGACCTCGAGGGTGACGATCCCCAGCGTCAGCGGAATCCCGACCCTCCGGTCCAGAACGTCGTTCAGGAAGGAGTTCCGGGGGTCGTAATAGGCCTCGCGGTTCCCCCGGAACCCCTCCCGGCCGAAGAGGGTGTGGATCAGCTCCTGGAGCACGAGGAGCGGGGCGCTCTCGTCGGCCAGTCGATCATGGACCTTCTCGGCCAGCATGTCGAGGCGCGCCAGGTAGGGCTCAACCGGGAGCTGGTGGTACTCCTCCCGGGCCACGAGGAGGGCGGCTCGGGCGAGCTCCACCTGGTCATCGGCCCGATCCACCAGTTCGGCGAAGCTCTGTCGGGACTCGGAGCCGGGGGCCGGCTGGTGGGCGTGGGACATGGATCCGCGTATGGAAGGGCTCGAGGCGGGGTGTGGGGGGCCCTTCGTTTCGGAGGCGCCCCCGCGTCCCTACATTGTCGGCGGGTCCCCGTCGAAGCGCGCCGGATGCGGCCCCCGGAGGCTCTGCCGACCCCGGGGTGTGGCCGGTGCCGGGGTCGCCATCGAACGCCGAGGAAGGAGAACGAGCATGCGCCGTCACGGAAGCCGGTCCGACCACTCGACCGCCCGCGCAATGGCCCTTGCCGCCGCAGCGCTGGTGGGGCTCGCCGCCTGCGAGGAAGCTACCCCCCGCTCCGATGCGGCGGAAGGCCCGGGGATCGCCGACCACGCCTTCGACGACCCCGAGGTGACCCGCATCCACAGCCGCATGGTCGAGGTCATGGCGCCGGAGAACGGGTGGGAGCGCACCCGCTACCTGGAGTTCGACTGGGCGGTGAACCGGCCCGACGGTGGCGAGCCCCTGGTTCGCGCCCATCGGTGGGATCGGTGGGAGGGGATGGCACGGGTCGAGGCGCCCACGCAGGAGGGTGGCAGCTACGTGGCCATCTTCGACACCGCGGACCCCGAGGCGGGGCAGGTCTGGGTCGACGGGGAGGAGGTCACGGGCGACGAAGCGCTTCAGCGCCTCCAGGGTGCCTACCGCGCCCACATCAACGACGGGTACTGGCTCCTCATGCCCTACAAGTGGACGGACCCGGGGGTCACCGTGACCTACCAGGGCGAGGTGCACGAGGAGGAAGCCGGGGTCCACTGGGAGGTCGTGGAGCTCTCCTTCGACGACGTCGGACTCACGCCGCAGAACATGTACCGCGCATGGGTCAACACCGAGACCGGTCTCATGGAGCGGTGGGAGCACTTCTCGAACCCCGAGGCCAGCCCCTCCCCTTCGGACTGGTCCGAATGGGTCAGGGTGGGGCCCCTCTCGCTGGCGCTGAACCGCAGGTCCGGCGGCGAGCTCCGCATCTTCTTCACGCACGTGCTGGCCGCCGAAGCCGTTCCCGAGGGCGCCTTCGCTCCGCCCGGATCGGGTTCCTGACGCGCGGGTCGCCTATTCGACCCGAACCTCCTCCACCCCGCGGCCCGAGACCCGGGGCACCCTGGGCGGGTCAGGCTCGCCCGGCACGAGGGCCTGCTCGAGGACCTGGTCGAGTTCCTCCACCAGGTGGAAGCTCAGGGACTCCCGGATGGCGTCGGGAAGGTCCTCCAGGTCGGCCTCGTTCTCGGCGGGGAGGATCACCTCGCGGATGCCCGCGCGCACGGCGCCAAGAACCTTTTCCTTCACCCCGCCGATGGGGAGGACCCTGCCGGTGAGCGTGAGCTCGCCCGTCATGGCCACCTCGCGACGGACCTTCCGGCCGGAAAGCGCCGACACGAGGCTCGTGGCCATCGTGATTCCCGCCGACGGACCATCCTTCGGGATGGCCCCGGCCGGCACGTGGATGTGGACCTCGACCCCCTTCATCAGCTCGGTCGGGATGCCGAAGTGGGCGTGGCGGGCCTTGGCATAGGTCCAGGCCGCGCGACCCGACTCCTTCATCACGTCGCCGAGCTGGCCCGTCAGCACGAGTCCACCCTCGCCCGGCGCCACGCTGGCCTCGACGAACATGATGTCGCCCCCCATGGGGGTGTAGAACATCCCGGTGGCCACGCCCACCGTGTCCTCGACGCGCATCTTCTCGGGATGCACACGGGGACGACCGAGGAGCTCCCGGACCTCGTCGGGGCCGACCTCGACCCGGTCCGCATCACCTCCGGCCACCCGGCGAGCGACCTTCCGCGCCACCTTCCCGAGCTCACGCTCCAGCTGCCGGACCCCGGCCTCCCGGGTGTACTGGCTGATCACCGAGCGGATCGCCTCCACGCTGATGTCGAGCTCCTCCTCCGCAAGCCCCGCCTCTTCCCGCTGCCTCGGCAGCAGGTAGCGCCGGGCGATCTCGAGCTTCTCCTGCTCGGTGTAGCCGGAGAAGTCCACCCGCTCCATCCGGTCCAGGAGGGGTGCAGGGATCCGGTCCACGTAGTTCGCGGTCGCGATGAAGAGGACCTCCGACAGGTCGAAGGGGATCCCCAGGTAGTGATCGGTGAAGGAGGCGTTCTGGGCCGGGTCGAGCACCTCGAGGAGCGCGCTCGAAGGGTCGCCCTGGAAGGACACCCCGAGCTTGTCCACCTCGTCCAGGAGGAAGACCGGGTTCTTGGACTTGACCTGCCGCATCCCCTGGAGGATGCGACCGGGCATGGCGCCCACGTAGGTCCGACGATGTCCGCGGATGTCGGCCTCGTCGCGGGCGCCCCCCAGCGAGATTCGCACGTACTTCCGGCCCAGCGAACGCGCAATGGACTGGGCGATCGAGGTCTTTCCGACGCCCGGAGGCCCGGTGAAGAGAAGGA
>JBJHBX010000075.1:0-10092 GCA_050485725.1 Gemmatimonadales bacterium
CCACCAGCATCCGCGCCTCGGGGTGGAAGACCTCCTCCAGGATCGAGGCATCCCGCATCCGCATTCCGTGGAAGAGGCGGTCGAGCACGGCGAGCACCTCGGCCTCTTCGGGCGAGGCCGCATCCGCAGCCGAGTGGCCGGCCGGGACCGCGCCGGGCGTCGGGGGCGGGGGCGGGGAATGCCTCGGCTCGTACCGGGTGCGCAGCGTCATGCGTCGCTGGTCGCCCTCGAGCACCCAGTTCTCCTGCAGGACGGTGCCGTCGGTCTGAAGGCGGTAGTCGATGCCGGAGGTGGTGCCGGCGCCCGCGGGATCCGCCGCACCCGGCGTGCAGGTCACCCGGAAGTGTCCGGGACCCTCCGACTCGCCCCGGTAGTGCAGGGGTGGCCCGTCGCCTCCGAAGACCCACGACTCGTAGCGGCCTGCGTCGGCGTTCCAGCGCTGCATGACCTGCGCCGCCCAGGGCGCTCCTGCCGGGTGGTCCCCCAGGAACTCCACCTTCATCCAGCTTCCGTCAAGCACCCAGCGGTAGCTCAGTTCACCCCGGCCCACGCGGCCGTCGGGGAAGGTGCTCTCGGTCCGCCACTCCCCGACGAGGAAGTCGATGCGGGCGTGTTCGGGGGAGAGCTGAGCGGGGGCGGGGGCCTGCGCTCCGAGCCCGGAAGGTGCGGCCGCGAGACAGATGGAGAGCCCAAGGGCCATGATCGCCACGACTGCCATGCCGCGCATCCCGGAACCCCACGCGCGAGGTATCTCGAGTGCCTTCATCCGGCACCTCCCGACCGGGCGGCCCCGGTCCGTGTTCCCTGGCATTCACCCCCGCGAGCGGCCTCGGGGAGCGGGTGGGCTGGATGCCCCGATGGACCGGGAATCAATCTGCGAGGGCGTTGTTGGCCCAGCAAGCAGCGCGGGCTCGGGTGAGCCCGGTGCGCCACGCAGGCGCAGGGCGACCCGACTAGACGCCCTGGATCCGCGCCTCCATCGCGCCCGACGCGATCGCGAAGGAGAGGACGAGGAAGAGGAGGTCGAGGAGCACGGCAGCGAACCCGGCGCCCGCGGCGATCATCCACGAGCGGCGCCAGAGGGTGCGGATCCCGGTGATCAGCCAGAGCGCCACCGTCGCCCGTTCAACGACCAGGTAGCTGACGGCGAACCGGGGCCAGCGGGGGTCGTCGGCGGAGAGGTCCAGCAGAAGCACGACCCCGTTCGCCACGGTGGCCAGCAGAAAGCTCACCGTGAAGACGTGCATGGCGAGCACGAGGGCGGGCGCCAGGCGGGGTGCCTCGCGGCGTGACGCGAGCGCGAGGAAGATCCCGATGGGGAGGAGGGTGAAGAACCGGATCACCGCAACCCAGCCCATGACCTGCCCCTCGATGGCATTCCTCAGCGCAGGCTCGGAGAAGCCGGAAAGGGATCCGTCGGGAAGGAGGGACAGGAGGTCGGCCTGGACGAGCGCCGAAAGGAAGGGGTCTCCGCCCGCAAGGAAGTAGAGGGCACTGGCCAGCAGGTAGACGCGGATCGGAGGAAAGGTGCTTGTCCGGTCCCCTTCGACCCAGCTCCGTGCCATGGCGCCGGGGGCGAGGAGACCGCGCGCGGTCTTCCAGGCCCGGGAGTCGAGCTGGCTGATCTCCCGCCATCCCTCGGCGAGGAGAGAAGCGAGGGTAGGGGGGGGCAGTCGCCCGTTCATTTCAGGTCCCGCACGAAGCGCACCGCCTGACGGCGGAAGCCTTCAGCGTCCCCCCAGCCTCAGCCCGGCACCGAAGTAAAGCGCCCACCCCCCGTGCTTCGCGGCCTCCTGCACCGAGCCGAACTCGAACTCGGCGAGCGTCGAGACCCCGAACCCGTAGCGGAGCCCTCCCGTCAGCACGAAGGGGCCGCCCTGCAGGCTCACCCCCGACCCCACGATGCCGCCCAGGTCCACCGTGTTCGTGTCGATGTCGGGGCGGTCGTCGCAGTCGGTCGAGGTCCCCTCGATTGTGCAGCGGACCTGGAGCGCCAGGTAGGGACCCGCGAAGAAGTGGGGGGTGATCGCGGAACGGGGCGCCAGGCTCAGCCGAAGGAGGAGCGGCACCTCGATGTGATCGAACTCGAGCCCCTCCCGGGCGGCCGAACCTGCGGACGCACCCCGGTTCACGAGAAGCGCTTCGGGCTGGAAGGCGATTCCCCCGACGAGCGGGAAGACGAAGGAGAGCCCACCCATTCCCCCGGTCCGGGAGTCGAGCCCGTCCACCCCCCTCAGACTCGAGAAGGTGGCGCCCACCAGCGCGTTCACCTGGGTGCCCTGGGCGCTCGCCTCGCGGGGCGGAAGGAGAAGGGTGGCGGGAACGATGAAAAGGGCGCAGACGACGCCGAGAACGCGGGTTCGAGACATGGAGACGCTCCGAAGACAGCGGGTGGATCGGTCGGGCCCGCGGAGGGGAAGCCGCGGAGGAGAGATGAGCGACCTACACGCCGCGACCCGGTCAGGGTCCAGCACCCTGCCCCGGGTCCGCGGCGAACAGCTCGTGGTCCAGGTAGCGCAGCCCCGTGTCGCAGAGAAGGGTCACCACCCGCCGGTCCGGGCCGAGCCCGGCCGCGACCCGGAGCGCCGCCGCGACGTTCGCCCCCGACGAGGGCCCCGCGAAAAGGCCCTCCTCCGTCGCCAGGGCTCGCGCCGTCGCGAAGGCCTCCTCGTCGGTCACCGCCTCGATCCCGTCCACGCGCCCGGGCTCGTAGGTCTCCGGCACGAACCCCAGCCCGATCCCCTCGATGCCGTGCCCCGCCATGGGCCCGCCGGAGAGGTTCCGGGAGGCCGCGGGCTCCACGGCGATCACCCGGGCATCGGCACCCGCCTCCTCGAAGGCGGTGGCCACGCCGGTGATGCACCCCCCGGTGCCCACGCCCATCACGAAGGCATCCACGCGCCCCGCGTCGAGGATCTCGCGTCCCAGCTCCCGGTAGCCGAGTGCGTTGGCCGGGTTCCCGAACTGGTTCGTCCAGTACGTGTCAGGGTCCGCGGCCAGCACCTCCACCCGTTCCAGGGAGCGCTGCACGAGCTCGGGCGTGATGCCGCCGCCCCCGCTCTCGAGCACCTCGAGGCCGGCACCGAGCGCTGTCATGGCTCGCCGCTTCTCGATCGAAACGGCATCCGAAGTCACGAACAGGGTCCGGTAGCCCCGGGGACCGCAGACCATGGCAAGCGAGCTTCCCGTGCTTCCCCCGGTCAGCTCCACGACCGTCATTCCCGGCCGGAGTTCGCCCCGGCGCTCGGCGTCTTCGATGAGCCCCAGTGCCATCCGGTCCTTCATGCTCCCGGTGGGGTTCGCGCCCTCCCACTTCACCCAGAGCTGGGCACCGTCGGGGTCGGGCAGCCGCTCCAGGCGGACCATGGGGGTCGCACCGACCGCGGAGAGCCCGCCGGCCCCACCGCGCCGGCCATGGCCGAGGGGCACGAAGGGGAGGGCGGCTGCGGCCCCCGAAACCCCGAGAACGAAGCCCCGCCTCGAGAGGTCGGAGCCTGAAGACGGCTGCATCGCGGTACCTCCTGCGGTTCGGTCGACTCGGACTCGAACGTAGGCCAACGGGGGTGGTAGCGACAGCGAAGAACGCAGTTGTGGAGCCGGCGACTCCGAACCTACTATGCCGTATGCGTGATCGTCCCCCCACGACTTCCGGTGATCCGGACGCGAACGACCCCTCGGAACCGCGCGCCCGGCGCCGCCTCGCGGCGGTCTGGTTCGTCGACATCGTCGACTTCACGTCGCTGGCGTCACGGGACGAGACGGAAGCCCTCGCCGTCGTCGAGCTGCTCCAGGACGTCGCGCGCGCCGAGGTGAACCGCTTCGGAGGTCGGGTCGTCAAGCTCCTGGGCGACGGGGCCATGGCCACCTTCCCGAGTACCGAGGCCGCCGTTGCCTCGGCGCTGGCGGTCGCGGAGCGGTTCTCCGGTCGCGTGGCCGCGTCGGGTAGGAGCGCCCGTGTCCGGATCGGGGTCCATGCCGGCGAGGTCGTCGAGATGCCCGACGGGGACCTCTACGGCGACGGGGTCAACGTCGCCGCCCGGGTGCAGGGCGAGGGCGAACCGGGCACCGTCGTGGTCTCGGGAGACGTGGCCCGCCTCCTCCGCTCGCGTTCGGAGTTCCGGGTCCATCCCCTCGGCGAACGGGTGCTGAAGGGGATCGATGATCCGGTCCAGATCTTCCGGATCGAGGGAGATGCGGAGGCGCTGGCGCCAAGGGTGGAACGATCCATCGCCCCCCCTCCGCCGGACCGGACGAACCGCCGGGCACTCGGATGGGGGGCGGCGGGCGTGCTGGTGCTGGCAGGCGTGCTCATTGCCCTCTTCGCCCGTTTCCCCCTCGTGACCGGCATTCCCGAGGCCCAGGCCGGAGAGCTGTCGATCGCGGTCCTCCCCTTCGTGGACCTGAACCCCGGTGCGGACCAGGTCCACGTGAGCGAGGGGATCACCGACGACCTCCTGACCCAGCTCGCACGGGTCGGGGAGCTGCGCGTGATCTCGCGGGCGTCGGTGGCGCCCTTCCGCGAGTCGAGCCTTCCGGCCCCCGAGATCGCTGCGCGGCTCGGGGTGGCACACCTGCTGACCGGGAGCGTCCGCCGCGCCGGAGACGACCTCAGGGTCTCGGTGCAGCTCGTGCACGCGCCTTCGGATCGCCAGCTCTGGGCCGAGAGCTATGATCGACCCTTCGGCGACATCTTCGCGATCCAGACCGAGATCGCGACCCAGATCGTGCAGGAGCTTGCGGCGCGCCTCTCGCCCGCCGAGGAGCGCCGGATCCGCGCGGTCCCCACCGAGAGCGTAGAAGCCTACGAGCTCTTCCTGCAGGGGCGCGAGCTCGACGGCCGCCTGAACCCCGACGACAACGCCCGGGCCATCGAGCGCTTCCGGCGGGCCATCGAGATCGACCCGGACTTCGCCCTCGGCCACGTGGGGCTTGCCGACGCCTTCACGCGGAGAGGGAACAACTACGGGTTCGGATTCCACTACGCCGACTCGGCGATCCACCATGCATCCCGTGCGGCGGCGCTTGCGCCGGAGCTCGACGAGGCCCGGAAGTCGCTGGGCACCGCCTACCTCTTTCGTGGATGGCTGCGTGCCGGCATCGACGAGCTCGAAGCCACGCTCGCGCTGAGCCCGAGCCACGCGGCTGCGACCGCGAATCTCGGGCTCGCCCGGTTCTTCACCGGCGCGATGGCGGAGGCGGTGCGCCTGTACCGGAAGTCGGTGGAGCTCAACCCGGGGGTCCCCTCCCTGATTTCCCTCGGGAACCTGGCGGACGCCTATCTCATCCTGGGTGACCGTGGCAGGGCGGAAGAAGCCATCGAACAGCTGGCGGCCCTTTCCGATTCGCAGCTGGACGTACTCGAGCGCCGGGCGATCCTGCACCTCTTCTCGGGAGAGGAAGCCCTCGCGTCGGCCACGGCCCGCGAGCTTCTCGAACGGGCACCCGGCGACCTCCGGGCCTCCGCCACCGCCGGAATGATCCTTCTCTTCGCCGGCGACGTGGAGGGGGCCAGGGAACCCCTCGCGTTCGCCGCGGCCCGCGCTCCTGGCGTGATGGTTCTCGGCCAGTGGGCGCTCACCGGCTTCGGGACGGTCCATCGGCTGACGGGCGAGACGGCCGAGGCCGCACGGGTCGGGCGCGAGGTGCGTGACAGGATCGAGGAGGCGCTTTCCCGGGGAACCGAGAATCCGACCCTCGCACAGAACCTGGCCTCGGCGCACATGCTCATGGGTGAGCCCGACGAGGCGCTCCGCGTTCTGGAGGAAGGGGTCCGGGACTTCTGGATCTCATCCCAGACCATGGTCAGGAACCCGGCGCTCGCGCCCCTTCGCGACAGCCCCCGCTTCGAGCGGGTCCTCGAAGCGGCCGAGGCCTGGCGTCTCGGCGAGCTGGCGCGCCTCGATCCCTGACCGGCCGCACGGGCAGCGCGTTGTCGTCGCGGTTTCCGGTCAGTCCCCCCGCATGAAGGCCCGCGCGCCGAAGAGCGCCAGCACGAGGTAGTAAGGGGGCAGCAGCACCGCGAAGAGCCCGATCGCCATGCCTCCGAGCAGGAACCCGCCGCCCTCCGGGGGCTGGAGGAAGGTGGTCACCGCCCAGGTCGAGGATACCGCGAGCACGAAGGTCGAGAGGGGGCCGAGCCCCAGGGCCCACCATCGGCCGGCTCCGGTCAGTCGCGCCGCCCCGATGGCGGTCGCGACCGCGCCGAACAGGAGAATGGCCGGGGGCCCGAGGGCCAGGAAGCTGCGGGCGAAGGCGTCGACGCTCGACAACGGTGGCACCCTCCCCCCGGGTATCCGGACGCTTGGGGGGCGGAGCGCGCGCGGCACGGACCCTCGCCTCCCTCTCTCGGCCAGATTCGTGGTTTCGGTACCGGAGCGCAACGCCCTCGGCCCTCCGGCCCACGGCACCCGGGGTCGCGGAGGACCCCGGGTGCCGGGTTCGCTTCATCAGAGCGGTGAGCAGGGGGCCCCGAGCCCCCGTGCCACGCACTCGTCCGCCGGCACGAGCATGTTGGGGAAGACCGTGTCCCCCGGTCGGTCGACGGGGAGCTGGCTCAGCCGCCCGTAGCGACGGGCGTCGATCCAGCGCGTTCCCTGGGACCACATCAGCGAGTAGAGCCGGTTGTAGAGCAGCTCGGTGACGAAGGCGGGATCCGCGCTTCCCGCGGTGAGCGGGGTTGGGGCAAGTCCTCCGGCATGCTCCCGCACCAGGTTCAGGTCTGCGATGGCGCCCGCACGGTTCCCCGTGTTCCAGCGGACCTCGGCCCGAAGCAGGAGCAGCTCCTCGTTCGAGATCCAGGGGATCGGTGCCCCGGTGTTCGCGGCCGCCGGGTTGCCGGCCTGGTTGTAGAGGGTCGGCTTGAACCGCCCCACCAGCCCCTCGAGCGCGTTCTCGCGCCCTGCGTCCGTCACCTTGCGGGTCAGCCGCAGGTCGGGGGTTCCGTCGGGCCGGGTCTGTGCCCCTGACACGATCGACGGGTGCACCCACAGGCGCTGGTTCGCGAGGGGCTCGGAGATGGGGTTCGCCGGCTCACCCGCCGCCGACGAGTACTGGTAGTTGACGCCGACGGAAAGCGAGGCGGGGAGCCCGTCTTCCGTCACGAACGACTGCCCGAGTGCCGAGGCGGCCTGCTCCCAGCAGGGCCCGCATCCCGCGAAGGTGGCCCGGTGCACCAGGATCTTCGCCGCCAGCGCCCGGTTGAAACGGGCGAAGGTCGGAGGCGTCGTGAACCCGGTGTACCCGGGTGCCATGGTGAAGGGGAAGGCCCCCCCGCCCGCCTGGAGATCGGCGTAGCCCTCGTTCATCAGCGTCGACGCGGCCTCCATGGCCGCCGAGAAGCTCACGAAGGGTGCCGGGTCCGCCGTGATGGGCCGATCCACGTCGAGGGGAATGCCCAGCTCGCCGGTCCGCACCGCCAGGCGGTGGATGTGCCACGCCTTCATCGTCTTGGCGAAGCCCTCCGAGGCGCGGAGCTCGGCCGCGGTGAGTCCTGAGGCGTTCGGGAGCGCGGCCAGGTAGGTGTTGATTGTCCGGATGGCCGAGTGGGGCCCGAGCCAGATTCCGGAGTTCCGCCCCGTGGGATCCTGCGGTCCCCGGATCTGCTCGCCGGTCTCGCGGGGGTCGTTCCCGAGCAGGTTGTAGCCTTCGCGCCCGTAGAGCGCGTAGAACTGGATCTCGGTGCCGATGTCGTTGAAGGTCTGCGAGAAGATCCCCGTGGCGGCGCGGGCCAGGACCTCGCGGGTCGGGCTCCCCGTCAGCGTTTCCACCGTGGGGGCGTTCGTGTTCGTGATGTCCAGGTCCCCGCATCCCCAGAGCACCGTGATCCCCGCGGCCAGCGCCGCGAGGAGCGGGCGCGGACTTCTCACCGCCGCCCGGCTGCGTCCCTCGTTCATGGTCTTCATCAGAACCCCACGGCGATGGTGAAGAAGAAGCTGCGCGTCGGCGGATGGGGAGTGATGTCCAGGTTCCCGCGGATGGCCAGGGCGCCGAAATTCGACACCTCGGGGTCGAGCCCCGAGTAGTCCGTGAACATCAGGAGATTCCGCCCGGTCACCCCGACCCGTACGTGCCGGGCGCCCAGCCGGAGCGCGTCGACCGTCGATGCCGGCACCTCGTAGTTCACCGCCACCTCGCGGAGCTTCACGAAGGTCGCGTCCTCGATGTAGGGGGCGATGGAGCCGGCCAGGAAGTGGCGGTAACGGGCCTCCCACGAGGGTTCATCCCAGTCGGGTGAAGTCTGGGCCGCGTCCTGCAGGTAGCGGGTGAGGTTGATCACGCTCCCCCCCTGCTGCCAGTCCACGAGCACGTTCATCGTGAGGCGGCCCAGGAACAGGTCGTTCGAGAAGCCCATCCGGAAGTCGGGGGCCGAGTTGCCGAGCTGCTTCAGCACGGAGCTTCGCGTGCCGTCGGGCTCGAGGTCGAAGCCCACGATCTGGGTGATGGGCTTCCCCTCCTCGACCCGGGTGCGACCCAGGTTCCCGAACCCCGAACCGGTGGGGAAGAAGGCCGGAAGGCCGGCCAGGTCCACGACCTCGCTCGTGTAGCGGGTGAAGGTGGCGCGGGTGGTCCAGGTCGCTTCGGAGGTCTGGACCGGGGCGTACCCGATGCCGATCTCGATGCCCTGGTTCCGGATCTCTCCGCCGTTGAACACCTGCGATGCGAAGCCGGACGACGGCGCGGGCGTCCGGGACAGGAGCAGGTTCGTGGTGCTCCGCGTGAAGCCCGTGAGCTCCCAGGTGAGGCGGCTGTTCAGGGCCTCACCATCGACCCCCGCCTCCCACTCCTTCAGGCGCTCCGGCTCCACGTCCGGGGCGCCTGAAACGGTGGAGACGGTGATCCCCTGCTGCCCGCCGAGCTGCGGCGTGCCGAGGTTCGTGAATTTCTGCCCGAAGATCGGCTGGTTGCCGGTTTCCCCGTATGCCACCCGGAGCTTCACCTCGCTCCCGACGCCCAGCAGATTCGGGAACCTGTACGACGACGACGCCTTCGGGAAGACGTAGAAGCGGTCGATGTCACCGTTCACGCTGCTCCGCTCCGCCCGCACCCCGACCTGGACAAGGAGCCGGTCGTCGAGGAGCCGGACCTCCTCCTGTGCGTACAGGGCCAGGGTGCGTTCCTCCTCGAGGTTCTCGACCGCCGTGATGTTCGTTCCCTGGTTCACGTTCCGCTGACCGGGGAGGAGGTTCTGGGTGCGGATCCGGTGGATCTGGAGCCTGCGGTCCTCGTACTGGAAGCCCACCGAGGTGTTGGCCGACCAGCGCTCCGCGAACCAGGAGTGGACCGCGTTCACGTTCCAGTTGAAGAAGAGGCTTCGACCCCCGCTCTCCACCGATTCGCCCGGGAGCGCCTGGGGGCGCTCGAAGAAGAGCTCGTTCGGGGTCCAGACGTCGTTTCGCTGGTCGAAGGTGTCGACCCCGCCTCCGCCAACCAGTCGCAGCCGCTGGCTCGACGAGGTGAAGGCATCCCAGCCCAGCGTGACGCCCCCGGTGAAGCGGTTCGTCTCCTCGTCGTTCACCCCGAGCTCGGTCAGCTGGACGGGGTTGGACTGGGGACCCACGGTGGGTGAGGGGAAGGAGCCGTCGGGGTTTCTCCGGTTCAGGTCGACAAAGCTCGGGATGTACGCCATGGCGTAGCCGTGGCATCCGAAGTTGTTGCAGTTGTTGTTCCAGCCGCGGTTGTTGGCGTTCCGGGCGAAGGCACTCGAGATCCTGAGATCGAAGCCGCCGCCCAGCTCCTGGTCGAGGTTCACCCGCAGCCCCTGGCGGGCGGCGAAGGTCCCGTACTCGATCCCCTCGTCGTGCTTCCAGCTCCCCGAAATGAAGTAGCGGGTCCGGTCGGTCCCCCCGGTCACGTCGGCGAGGGTCTCGTGCGAGAGGCCACGGTTTCCGTAGACCTGGGCGTACTGGTCGAAGTACGGGCTCGCGTTGCCCTCGAAGAAGGGGCGGGCCGCTTCGCCGTAGCGCGCCAGGGCCGCGTCGAGGGTCCAGCGACGCTCGTCGAGCATCTTGAGCGGCGTGTACGATCCGAAGCGCTGGACGAGGTTGACCCGGGTGAGGCCCGCCTGGCCCCGGTTCGTCGTGATGACGACCACCC
>JBJHBX010000076.1:0-10008 GCA_050485725.1 Gemmatimonadales bacterium
GCAATGGCGCCACGCGTCAACGCGACCCGGGCGATTCGGGAAATGAAGCACCCCCGCCGCGGCGGACGCCTCGAGGCCGTCCCGGCTCCCGGACCCAGGCCCCCTCGACCCGCTCCACCCGCGGTCGGCGTCCCGGTTCCAGGAGCACGGCCACGACATCGAACCGGATCCTTTCGAACCTCGGCTGGGCGCCCCCCTCGAGCCGAAGCCAGGCCGCCGCCGCCCTCTCCACCTCCCGGCGCTTGGCCGCGGTGACCGAGCCGAGGGCCTCACCCACGCTGGCGGTCCGCCGCGTCTTCACCTCGATGAAGGCGAGGGTACCCTGATGCCGGGCAACGAGATCGAGCTCCCGGGGTCCGTCCCTCCAGCGACGGGCCAGGATCTCCCACCCCGCCTCCTTGATCGCTCGTTCGGCCAGCGCCTCGCCGAGCCGGCCGGTCGTGGATCGCCTCGACATGCTCCCTTCCGGTAACGTTCCCGGCGGGGTCGGGCGTGCGGCGACGTGCCACGGCTCTCCCCGCTCCGGAAGTATCGCCCCCGAGTCGGGGCAGACCCATGGGGGAAGGGGTCGGGACGCCCGATCGGGCGGTGACCCTTGCCGGGGCGCCGGACAGCGGGGCCGGGCATGCCTCCCACCGCAGGCCACGAACGGCTTCAGATCCTCCGGGCCGCCAGGGTCGGCGCGAAATCCCGGTCCAGGGCGCGCGCGATGACCCGGATCTGGGCCATCAGGTCGTCGAACTGGTGCGGGTGAAGCGACTGGGCACCGTCGGAAAGGGCCTCGTCCGGCCGCGGATGCACCTCGATCATCAGGCCGTCGGCCCCTGCTGCCACGGCTGCCCGCGCCATCGGGGTGACCTTCGCCCGGATTCCGGTCCCGTGGCTCGGATCGGCGATGATCGGAAGGTGCGAGAGCGACTTGACGACGGGAATCGCCGTGAGGTCGAGGAGGTTCCGCGTGTGGGTGTCGAAACTCCTCACGCCCCGCTCGCAGAGGACGACCTGGGCGTTCCCCTCGGCCAGCAGGTATTCCGCCGAGAGCAGGAGCTCCTTGATCGTCGCCGACATGCCCCGCTTCAGGAGCACGGGCTTCCCTGCCTGCCCCGCTCGCCTGAGAAGGGCGTAGTTCTGCATGTTGCGGGCGCCGATCTGGATGATGTCCGCATACTCCGCCACCGCCTCCACCCCTTCGGCATCCAGCGCCTCGGTGACGATGGCCATCCCGGTGGCCTCCCGGGCCTCGGCCAGGTAACGGAGCCCCTCCATCCCCAGGCCCTGGAAGGAGTAGGGCGACGAGCGGGGCTTGAAGGCCCCCCCGCGCAGGATCGTGGCGCCCATCTCCTGCAGCGCGTGTGCGGTCTCCAGGATCTGCTCCCTTGATTCCACCGCACAGGGACCGGCCATCACCGCGATCTCGCGGCCCCCGATGGTGGTTCCGTTGGGAAGCTCGACCACCGTGTCCTCACCCCGCCACTCCCGCGAAACCTGCTTGTAGGGCTGGGAGACCTCGATCACCTCGAGGACGCCGTCCATTCCCTGCAGCCGGGCCGAATCGACCCGGCCGTCGTTCCCGATGAGACCGACGGCGGTGCGCTGCCGCCCCGGAATCGGGCGCGCATCGTATCCCATCGTCCGGATCTGTTCGACCACGCGCCCGATCTCGTCCTCGGTCGCGCTCTGCTTCATCACCACGAGCATCTTGTCGTTTCCTGGGTGCGGGGACCGGCGTCGACATGCGCCGACCGGGAGTCCTGTGCCGAAGGGGCTGGGGCACGGAGTCGCCCCTGATCCAGTCTCCGGCTTCTGCGGTTCATTTCACCTGGGGAGGTCCCGAAGGAGTCGCACTTCGGACGGCCCCACCGCAAGGGCCAGCCCGTCCCGGCCCACCAGGATTCTCCCGGAGTACCCCGCCGCCCGCAGGAGATCCGGCAACCGACGCAGGTCCAGCCCGGGGTAGTGGTGCACGGTCACCAGGAGCTCGGGTCCCGAGCGCTCGGCAAGGGGAGCCAGCTCGTTCGGAGACAGGTGCATGTCCAGCTCGTTCGGGTCCGGAACGGCACACTCCGCCACCAGCAGATCGACACCGCGCAGGAAGGGTGCGAGTGACCCGAGGGCGCCCGTGTCCCCGGTGTAGCCCACCTGCGCTCCCCTGGCCTCGACCCGCAGGCAGAGGGCCTCCGGCGAATGGCGCGCAGCCGTGGCCTCGACGAGGAGCCCCACCTTTTCGTCCTGCCACGCATCCCCCGGCTCGAGCTCGTGCAGTTCGAGGGGGAACCCCGGATCGAGCACCCATGCTCCGAACGCCACCGAGAACCCCTCCATTCTCCGGGTCAGCCCGCGCGGGCCCACGATGCGGAGCCTCTCCACTCCGGGCCCCGGCCTTCCCCACTTGAGGGCCCATAGCACCGGAACCAGGTCACCGATGTGATCCGCGTGGAAGTGGCTGATCAGGATGTGGGTGAGTTCCTTCCAGGGAAGCCCGTCCCGGTCTAGCCCGTGGAGGGTTCCCGAGCCGCAGTCCATCAGCATCCGGAACGGCATCGTCCCCGACGTCGCCGCTTCGGCGGAGAGCCAGTGCCCCGGGGAACGCCGCCGGTCATCGGGGAGGAGGACCCCCGACCCGATCAGCCCGTAGCGGAGCGGGAGGTCCGCCGGCGAGGTCAGGAGTCCGTCCCGACGCCGGCCACCTGCAGGGCGTCCTCGAGCTTCACCCCGACGATCCGGCTCACGCCCGGCTCTTCCATCGTGACACCGTAAATCCAGTCCGCGGCCTCGATCGTGCGAGGATTGTGCGTGATGACGACGAACTGCGTCTCGTCCTTGAACTCCTCGAGCAGGTGGATGAAGCGACCGATGTTCGACTCGTCGAGCGGGGCGTCGACCTCGTCGAGGACGCAGAAGGGCGAGGGCTTCACCAGGTAGATCCCGAACAGGAGCGAGAGCGCCGTCAGCGCCCGCTCCCCCCCCGAAAGGAGGTCGATCCGCTGGGTTCGCTTGCCGCGGGGGGATGCCTGGATCTCGATGTTCGAGTCGAGTGGATCTTCGGGATTCTCCATCCGCAGGTCGCACTCACCGCCCTGGAAGAGCCGCTGGAAGGTCGCCCGGAAGTTCGTTCGAATCTGCTCGAAGGTGTCGAGGAAGAGGCGGGTCGCGGTCTGGTTGATCTCCCGGATCGCCGCCCTCAGGTCATTCCGCGCGCTCACGAGGTCGTCGTGCTGATCGCGGAGGAACTGAAGCCGGGTGCTTTCTTCCTGGTGCTCCTCGACCGCGAGCTGGTTGACCGGACCCAGCCGCTCGAGCGCCTCGGTGACGTCGCGGACGATCCTCCGCAGTTCCTCCTCGGAACCTTCGACCGGGTCCGCCTCGTCGAGAAGCCTCGAGAACGCCCGACCCCACTCGCCCTCCAGTCGCTCCTGGATGCGGCCGATGCGGCCCTCCAGTTCGCCGGCCTCGAGCTCGAGGCGGTGGCGTCGATCCGACGCGGTCCTCTCCGCCTCTCGCGCTCTCCGGACCGCGTCCTCCGCCCCCGCGACCTCCTCCTCCAGCCTCTGCCACGCCTCATCCTGCTGGTTGAGCCGGGCTTCGGCCGTCTCGCGTCGCTCGAAGAGGCCCGCGAGCACTGCCTCGCCCTCGCGGCGGACTTCGGCGGAGCGTTCCACCTGTGAGCGCAGTTCGACCTCTTCCCGATCCAGCGCCTCGAGGCGGAGAGCCGCGCCCTCGGCCATCCTGTCGAGCTCCGACAGGCGATCCCCGATCCGGATCCGTTCGGCCTGGAGCCGGGCCTCCTCGACCTCGTGGTTCGAGGCTTCGTTCCGGGCGAACTCCCAGGCGACCTGCTCCGCATCGAGCCGCGCCCTGGCCTGATCCCGCTCCCGTCGGACCCCCTCTCCGTCCCGCTCGAGCGCGCCACGGTCGGCGTCGGCAGCGCGGATGCGCTCCAGCGCCCGCTCCCGCGCGGCGCGCGCCACCTCGAGCTGCCGGTCGACATCGTCGAGAACCCGGAGGATCCGTTCCCTGCGGTGGGTCCGCGCGAGCGCCTCGGCGCGAGCCTCCCGAAGGGCGTCCTCGGAGGCCCGCAGCGCCTGGCGGAGAACCTCCAGGCGTTCCTCGCCCTCCCGGAGGCCCGACTGCGCCGCCTCCCGGGCTTCACGCGCCTTCCGTGCGCGGTCATCGGCGCCGGCAGCCTCTTCGCGCAATTCCCTGAGCTGCTCGCGGCGTTCCAGGAGGCCGGTGGCGCCCATCGGGTTTCCAACCCTGACGAGGCCCTGCCGATCGACCAGCAGCTCCGCGTCGTCGTCGGGCGCTGCGACCCCGGCAAGCAGGGCGCGCACCCACGGCGCGCCCTGGCCCCGGGGGCGGACGAGCGACAGGATGTCGCCCGGCCTCGCGGGGGCCTCCGCGGGGACAGCGTCGAGGGGAAGGAGCACGAGACCGCCCCCCTTCCCCCACGCATCGCGGAACCATTCGGCCACGCGCCGGGCGGAAGTACGGTCTTCGACGACGACGGCACGGGCCAGGGCTCCGAGGTAGCGTTCCACGAGGCGCGCGGCATCGGCCGGGGCGGTCATTGCGTCGGCCAGGACACCGTGGACCCCCTTGAGCCCGGCATCGAGGAGCGCGCGCACCACGGGGTCGACCCCTTCCCGGTCTGCCTCCAGGCGCTCGAGGGCCGCGATTCGCCCTCCGGTCGAGGCCTGGGTCTCCCGGGCGGAGATCTCCTTCGCTCGCGCGTCGTCCAGCGCGTCGCGAAGCGCCTCGATCCGGACCCTGGCCTCGCGCACGCGGACCTCATCTTCCTCGACCGCGACCATGAGACCAGCGACGTGGTCGGTAAAGAGGTCGCCCTGGTCATCGAGCTCGGCCAGGTCGGCCCTCGCGGTCGCGGCTTCCTCGTCCAGCAGCCGAACCCGCTCCTCCATCTGGGTGGCCTGGATCCCGGCGGCCTCGGCATCGCCAGCGAGCTGTGCGGCCCGGCGCGCCATCTCGCGCTCCCGTGATTCGATCTCGTCGAGCACATCCCTCGCCGCGGCGAGGCCCGAACGGACCTCGTCCGCCCGTGCCCGTGCCGAAGCCACTGCCGTTGACACGCCGGTGAGGGCTTCCTCGATCCTCTCCGCCTCCCCCTCCAGCTCCGCGCGCCGGGTGGAGGCCTCCTCGCGGCGGACGCGGGCCTCCTCCCGCTCCGAGTGGATCCGCCCCAGCCGTATCTCGGCGTTGGCACCACGCTCCCCGGCCACCGCCAGGTCGCGCTCCCAGGTCACGAGCTCGCCCTTCACGGCGTCGAGCGCCTTCGCCGCCTCGGCCCGGAGTCGCTCGACCTTCAGGCGCTCGGTCCGGAGCGTCTCGAGGCGGTTCTCCGCCGTCCGGATTCCGGAGCTGCGGACCACCGCGCCACCGGCATCGAGCTCGAGTTCGCGGGCGATCTCTCCTCTCCGATTCTCGAGGAGCTCGACCTGGCTGCCCGCGAGCGCGACCTCGGCGTCCAGACGCCGCTTCCGGAGTTCGGTCCAGCGCTCCGCCTTTCCCTTCTGACGGGCAAGCGAGCGAACCTTCGATTCGACCTCCCCCATGAGGTCCTCGAGCCTCTGGAGGTCGACCTCCGCCCGCTCCAGCCTCCGCGCGGCCGCTCGCCGCCGATCCTTGTACTTCCCGACGCCGGCCGCCTCCTCGAACAGGCCTCGGCGCTCCTCGGCCCGGTCGGAAAGGATCGTGTCGATCATCCGGCCTTCGATGATCGCGTAGGCGTTCGTTCCCAGTCCCGTGTCGCGGCAGAGGTCCTGGATGTCGCGCAGGCGGCAGGCGGCCCGATTCAGGGAGTACTCGCTCCCCCCGTCCCGGTAGACGGTCCGGGCTATCTCGACCTCCTCGAAGGGCACTGGAAGGGCGCCGTCCTCGTTCGACACCTCGAGCGCCACCGACCCCCGGTTCACGGGTCTCCGGTTCACCGTTCCCTGGAAGATCGCCTCCTCCATGCGGGCCCCCCGGATCGCCGAGGGACGCTGCTCCCCCAGGACCCACCGGATCGCGTCGGAAATGTTCGACTTTCCACAGCCGTTGGGACCCACGACCGCGGTCATCCCGTCGTGGAAGACGACCTCGGTGCGATCCGCGAACGACTTGAAGCCGTGCAGTCGGAGGGCGCGCAGCTTCACGAGGGAGGCTGCGTCAGCCGACGGGGCCCGGCGGCGCGTGCAGGGCCAGGAGCGACTCCATCGTCGGTTCCGAGAGCCCGAACCCCGGAAGGTCGACCCATCCGAGGGCACCGGCACCGATCAGGAGGAGTGCCAGGACCACCACGATGACGAGAAGGAGCACGAGACGGCCGGGGCCTCCTTTCGACCGGCGCCCGGTGCCGGGAGCGCCGGCGGCGCCGTCACCCCCGCGGCCCCTCTTTCGCTTTCCGGTTGGAGCAGGATATTCCTGCCGCTCGGCGAGGGTGTCCTGGTCGGGCCGGATCATTCCCTCGATCCGGGAACCTTCGTTCGCCGGGTCGGCGCCGGGAGAGCCGCTGTCCGCCGGCACCGGTGGGCCGGACGGCGCAGCGAAGTTCCCGGCACCCTGGACCGCACCCGGCGGGTGGATCACCGGATGCGGCGCATCGGGCCCCGGCAGGGAAGCCGACATCCGGAAGACCCTGTCGGCCCGACTTGCGAGGTCCCCTGCGCCCTCCCGATCGGCGGGGAGCACCAGGAGCACCACGCGCCCCTCGCTCAGGGTCCGGAGGAGGTGGGGCCAGCCCTCGTGGGCCCAGGCCTGCGCCGGATCCGGCACGACCGTTCCCGCGGGCACGAACCCGAACCGCTCTCCCGGCACGTCGGAGACGATCCGCTCCGGTGAGGCCCCGAAGTGGAGGGCGTCGGCCACCCCTTCGGAGGCTGTCGCGCCGGTCGCGGCCTGGAGAAAGGGGCCGGCGAAGTCACCTTCAACCAGGATCACCTGGCGGTGACGCTCCGTCCATCCGCGGGCGAGGCGGACGAGGGCTCGGCCGGCCCAGTCCGCCACATCGGGCTCGACGACGAAGGCCACCACCTCGCCGCCCTGCTCCGGGGGGAGCAGGAGTCCTTCGGGGAGGGTGTCGGCTTCGGGGCTCAGCTGGATGATTCGACGCGAGGTCTCGGGCATCCTGACGGGTCCGTTGGAAGGGTGGCTGGGAACGCCGCGGAGCGCGCGCGTCCGACGTCGCAAGGTACGGGCGACGCGAGGCGGCGGGCAATCACTCCGACGCCGGACCGCCGCTCCCCTGGCCGGACGGAGGGGCCGGTTCGCCATCCTCGAAGGGATGCATCCGGGCATCCCCCCAGAGGCGCTCGAGCTGGTAGAAGTCCCTGGCGGTGGGGTGGAAGACGTGCAGCACCCAGTCGACGAAGTCGATCAGGACCCATCGAGCCCCCTGCAGCCCCTCCACGTGCTTGGGCCGCACCCCCTCCTTCCTCAGCTCCTCCAGTACATGTTCGGCGATCGCCCGGACCTGGATGTCGGAGTTCCCCGTGGCCAGCAGGAACCAGTCCGCTGCCGACGAGATTCCCCGCAGATCCATGCCGAGGACGTCTCGCGCCTTGCGCTCGAGCGAGAGCTCGGCCGCACGCTCGAGTTCCGGTGGCATGCCCCCGGGCGAAGACGGTCCCCCGCGAGCCTCGCCGCTGTTCCTGGATTCGGTCATCGTTTCCTGCCGACGTTCGGCGGAGCGAGGTACAGGCGGGGTGCGACCCCACCCTGCCGGGAGATCAGTCCCCCTCGCGCTCCACCCTGACTTCGATCTCGATCTCGACCTCTCCGTGGAGACGCACCGGGACCTGGAAGGTTCCGAGCGTCTTCAGGGGCTCTTCCAGCAGCACGTGCTTCCGATCCACCTCGAAGTCGAAGCCCCGGGCGTTCAGCTTCTCGGCGATGTCCGCGGTGGTGACCGACCCGAAGAGCTTCGCATCATCGCCTTCCCCTCCGGCCCGCGCCTGGAAGACCAGCGACACGCTCTCGAACTGCGAGGCACGGCGACGGGCCTCGAGGTAGTCGCGGCGCGCGCGCTCCTCAGCGCGGGCCTTCTCCTCCTCGATGCGCTTCAGGTTCCCGGCCGAGGCCTCGTAGGCCAGGTCCTGCGGAAGGAGGTAGTTCCGGGCGTACCCGGGCTTCACACTGACCACGTCCCCGGGCTCCCCGAGGTTCGGAACCGGATGCTTCAGGATGACCTTCATCGTCTTGCTCCTTCGAGTCTAATCGGAATCGGAACCGGCGTCCCGATTCGCGCGGGAGCGGAGGTCGAACCAGACGTCCCCCAGCCCCACTGCCATGGCCCCTGCAAGGAGCAGGGGCGTCGCCACCACCAGTCCAACGAGTATCAACAGGCCCCCGAAGAGGCCAGGCCCTCCGGAGAGAGCCAGGAGCACGGCCGCACCTCGCAGTGCGAAGAGCGCCCCCATGAAGGCGGCGAGGTTCGCACCGAACCGCCCCACCTCACCGGCCCAACCGAACAGGAGCGCCAGGGCGATCCCTCCGATCAGGACCCAGACCAGCCCGTCCGGGAACCGGAAGTCCCGAAGGGCACGCACCCCGTCGTGCCGTCCCAGGGCGATCCGCTGGTGCAGCCACCAGGCCCCCCCAAGCCCCAGAAGGGCCGCGATGCCTGCCTGCGCCGGGAAGAGGAAGAGCTGGACCTCGGCGGTCCGAGCCGCCGCATCCGCGAACCCCCCTTCCCCACCTCCCATCCAGCCCCGCCCCAGCTCGAGCGTGGCCTGCATCCCGGCCGCGATCCGGGCTTCGACCCGGGCTTCCAGGATCCCCCAGCCCCCCGATCCCACGAGCACCAGGCTCGTCCATCCGGCGGCCAGCCCCAGGGCGGCCAGGGCACGTTCCGTGAACGACCGTTCCGGCCACTTCATCGTCGCTGCGACGAAGCCACCACCGAGGAGGATCGACCAGCCCAGGTCGACGTCTCCCATTCCTCCTGCCGGACGCCCGAAGAGGGCCAGCGCCAGCAGCGCGCCCCCCAGGAGCCCGCTCCATGCGCCCTGTCCCGGAAGAAGGAGCAGGGCGAGCGCCAGAGGGACCGCCACGACCAGCACGGGGCTTCCCACCGAAAGGGCCAGGCACCCCGCGAGAAGGGCGAGGACCCTGACCCCGGGACGACCTTCGGTCGACACCCCGGCCCGCACCGGCCCGGGCTTACCGCTCGTGGTTCTGCACGTAGGGGAGCAGCGCAAGGAAACGCGCCCGCTTCACGGCGACACCGAGATCGCGCTGGAAACGGGCCGTGACCTTCGTCGTACGCTTCGGAAGGATCTTCCCCTGCTCCGTGATGAACCGCGACAGCGTCGAGACGTCCTTGTAGTTCAGGAGCTCGATGCGGGGGCCCTCGACCCGGCGCCGCTTCCCGCGTCCCCCGGAAAACTCGGGCGGCGAGCCCTCGCTCTGTCCGTACTCGTCTTCTTCCTCGTCCTCGTCGTCGTCGTCATCGTCGTCGTCATCTTCGCGATTGGCGACGGACTCGGGGACCTCGGCGAGGATCGACATGCCGGTGGTCGGCTCCCCCTCGCTGAGCACCACCAGGTAACGGAGGAGTTCCTCGTCCAGCTTGAGGATCCGCTCGTACTCGGCGAGCGCAGCGGGATCGGCGTTGAACTGCGCCACCACGTAGCGCCCCTGCGACTGGTCCCGGATCGCGTAGGCCAGCTGGCGGACGCCCCAGTCGTCGACGGCGGTGACGTCGGCACCGTCGAGGAGGGCATGGAAGCGCTCCAGGCGTGCGCCGACCGCCTCGTCGTCGAGGGCAGGATGGAAGATGTAGACGATCTCGTAGTTTCGCATGCAGCGGTTTCCCATGGTCCGTCGTGGAGGAACGGGCCCCGTCCCTCTGGACGGAGCGGGTTTAGCCTGTAAGGATAGTCAAGTGAACCGCAAAGCTCAACTTCATGACCGCGACGCGGAGGCCGGGCCGATCGGGATCGCCCTCGCCGGCTCCCGTCAGACGTTGAAGCGGAAGAGCATGATGTCGCCGTCGCGCACCACGTACTCCTT
>JBJHBX010000077.1:0-9940 GCA_050485725.1 Gemmatimonadales bacterium
CGCACCCATGGCTCCGAAGCCGCCTCCGGAGGCCGCCAACGCCCCCGTGAGTTCGCGCACCACGGGTGCCACCGCCTCGCGCCTGGGCTCGAGCGCCTCGTCGAGGTCGGCGGCCAGCCGGGCCGCATCCTCCCGCTGCGACGCGGTCAGCGCCAGGGTGTCGGCCAGCGCCAGCACCTCGTGGGCGGGATTCGGGAACATGGCCGAAAGCAACTGCTCGGAATCGGGCGTCTCGCCGCGGAGCACCGCCTGGAGAATCGGCGCGAAGGCCCCGAGCTGTCCCGCCATGGCCCCCATGCCGCCCCCGGCCCCGCCACCGAAGCCGCCGGCCGCCATCGCCTCGCGGACGGCGCCGAAGTCGCCGCCACCGAAACCACCGCCGCCACCGCCACCACCGCCGAAGCCACCGCCCATTCGTCCGCCGAAGCCACCCATGGCGCCGAGCATCCCCGCGAAGCCACCCGACTCGCCGAAGCCCCGGTTCGTCTGGGCGGGGTTGCCGCCCAGCGCGATCCGCCCCGAGAGCCGCACCGTGAAGGGTGCCCGGAGGGCGTTCACACCGCGCCGGTTCTGGCCAAAGGCCTCGTTGACCTCGTACCGGAAGGCGCGGGCGTCGGGATCGAAGCCGCGGAGATACAGCAGGGTCGGGTCGGCGAAGGCCCCGTCGCCCCATCCGCGCATGGCGTCGCGCCCGTTCACGAGCTGGTCGAGCCCGGTCAGCACGTTCGTGGCGTCGATGGAGATCGTCAGGCGACGGTCCAGCGTCGGCAGGTTCGGACGAAGACCCACGCGCAGGTCCAGCGCCTGGCTCCAGCCATTCCGGCAGGAGTTCCGGGACGCGAACCCTCCGAGCTGCGACTCGAGGCAGCTCACCACCCGCGAGGGCGCGTTCTCCAGCAGACGGGTCATGCCCTGGGCGAGCGCCGCGTCGGAGGTGACGAGCGGGTCGAAGACGAAGGCCACGTCGTTCCGGAGACCGTCGCCGTTCACGTCGCGGTCCACGATCGGGGTGAAGGGGGTACCCGACATGAGGCGGGCCATGGCCGACACCTCGATCGAGGGGCGGAGCACCTGGCTCATGACCAGGTTCAGCGTGTGGCGGCGGTCACCGCTCGCCGTGGCCCACTCCACCGCGTTCGGGCTCCCGGCGGTGGGCACGAACATGCCGCCCCCGCCCCCGCCGAAGCGTCCGAGCCCGCCCCCTGCCGAGCCCTGGTCCCGGGAGAAACCCAGCGTGTAGTTCGCAAGGAGCGTGGTGCGCCGGACCTGCCCCATGACCTGGGTCGAAAGCTGGTGCGTCGAGGAGCGCCGATCGGTGACCACGTCGTACACGTGGCCGAAGTCGGGGTCGAGGCGCGATGCCGCCGCGGTGGAGGCGCCGGTCCCGGGCACGATGGCTTCCGGGGTGCCGAAGACGGTGCGCCCCTCGTTCGCCGCCTGGAAGCTCCGGCCCTCGTCGAGGTTCAGGTCGCGGTAGCCCCAGAGCCCGAGCCCCAGCGAGTAGGTGTAGCGGACATTCACCGGGAGGCGACCCGCGAGCTGCGTCCGGTAGCCCAGGTCCGCCCGGAGCGACGAGGGGAGGCTCTGGTTGGGGCTGAGGAGGGTGACGTTCGGTGCACGGCTCGACAGGGCGTCGGCCATCCCCATGCCGCCATCGGCGCAGGTCACCGGCACGGCCGACGGGTCGGCCAGGTAGAGGTCCCAGTCGGGAATGGGCACCGCCCCGCCGATGCAGACCAGGCGCTGCTCCGCCGACGGCAGGCCGGTCTGCCGGTAGGCCTGCGTGAAGACCTGGACCGGGGCCCGCCCCGCGAAGTAGCCGAGCCCGCCGGTCAGGGAGCGGGCCATGCCCGGCCCTGCGGCGGGGTTCGCGGCGCCGAGGCGGTAGCTGAAGCCCACCCTGGGGCTCCAGCCCGCCGCCGACGGGCGCACGTCGGTGCTGCGACCGAAGGCTTCCTCGACGGCGGGGTTCCGCTCGGGGCGCTCGCCCAGGGCGGAATAGTCCCAGCGGAGCCCCAGCGTCACCTCGAGGGGCTGGCTGATCCGCCAGGTGTCGCCGACGAAGAGTCCCGCGTTGACCCGCGACGTCGTGGAGGCCCGCTCGGTCAGCGAACGTTCGAAGCGCTCGGGGCGGTTGGCCTCGAAGTCGGCCAGGGTCGCGTACGAGAAGGACCCGAAGAGGTTGTCGGTGGACCGCTCCTCGGTATCCTGGAGCTGAAGGCTTCCCCCCACCTTGAACCGGTGGATCTGGGCGCCGATCGGCTGCAGGAAGGAGAGCTCGTTCGAGAGCTGGACATCGGTGGAACGGGCTTCGGTGGGCATGTTGCGGTTGCCCCCGAAGGTCAGGGTGCGGGCGCTCACGAGCCCGTCGCCCATGTCCGACGCCACCCGCACGCGCCCCTCGGGAAGCTCCACGAAGGGGAGCGACTCGTTCCAGTTCTCGCTGAACGATGCGGTGAGCCGGTGGGTCCAGTTGGTCCGGAGCCGCGAGTTCACCGTCAGCGCCAGGAGGTGGGTGTTCCGCTCGGTGTCGCCGCCCCGGTCCGACAGGTCCAGCGCACTGATGCGGGTCGAATCCTGCGCGGCGCGGTTCAGGTTGAAGCGGGCCGAGACCGAGTGCGAGGTGCTGGAACGCTGCATGGCGTTCCAGTCGACGCGCCCGGAAAGGCGCAGGTCACCCGAGCCCTGGCTGTAGGCGCCGGTCTGCCCCAGCGCCGGCACCCCGTAGCCCCCCTCCAGGATGTCGAGGAAGCGGGCCACCGAATCGAGCGCCACCCCGGAGCGCGCCGCCGCCAGCGGGTCGTCGGCACTCAGCGCGAAGCGGTAGTTCGTGTTGTCCTGGAGCTGGAACGAGACGTTGTAGAAGAGGCGGTTCTGCACGATGGGGCCACCCCACGAGCCGCCCAGGTTCTGCCTCCGGAAGCCGTTCGTGGTGGCCGCCGAGCTCATCTGGAGCGCATCGTCGTCGAAGCGGTAGGTGAGCGCGCCCCCGGCCCGGTTCGAACCGCGCGCCGTGGTCATCGACACGAGCCCGCCGGCGAAGCCGCCCTGTGACACGTCGAAGGTGCTCGTGGTGACCTGGGTCCGGCGCACCCCCTCCTCGGGCACGCCCAGGTCTCCGCCTCCGAGAAGGATGCCGTCGAGCGAGATCTCGTTCAGCAGGTCGCTCATTCCGCCCACCGAGAAGCCCATGCGCCCCGAAAGGGAGTCGAGCTGGGTCCCGGTGACCCCTGCCGTGAGGAGCGCCAGGGTAGCCGGATCCAGGTCCGGCAGGGGGAGGCGGTTCAGCATGTCCTGCGTGAGCTCGGTGCTCTGCTCGCCGGCCTGCCCCTGACCCGGCGCGCCACCCCTGACCTGCGCGGTGATCCCCTCGAGCGCAATGGCCTGGGTCGCCATCGTGAAGTCGCGAAGGAGAAGCTCCTCGGATGCCTCGCGCATGACCGTGACGACCTGGTCCGCCATGCCGAGGAAGGTGACCCGGACCACGTAGGCCCCTCCTCCGTCGGGGAAGAGGAGCATGTAGCGGCCGTTCGCGTCGGTGAGCACGGACCGGGTGGTCTCGAGCTCCACCGACATCACCTCGACCCGGGCGCCGGAGATCGGCGCCCCGTCCTGTCGGAGCACCCGTCCGGTAAGCACGTCGGCGGCCTGGGCCGCCAGGGGAAGGGGGGCCGTCGCGGACAGGGCGAGGCCCAGGAGGAGCAGGAGGGAGCGTCGGTTCATGGTGCCGTGCCGCCGGAACGGAGAGAAGGAGCCGGAAGGCTGCCGGAAGGCAGGGTGACTCCCCCATCGACGCACCGGGGAAGGCGTTCGTTAGCGGGCTACCTTCGACCCCACCGGATGGCGTGCTCCCATGCAAAGGACGCCCGGGCCGGAACGAGGTCCGGGCCGGGCGTCGAGGGCGCCGGGCCGGGGGGCCCGGGCGCGTCCTTCGTGCCCCCGCAGCGCTCCCGCCACGGGGGCCGCGACCGAGGGGGCGGCGGGGCTCAGGCCCGCTCGACCTCAAGGTAGACCCACCAGTCCTCCATCCGCTCCGGGTCCGTGGAGCCCTCGTCGCCGGGGTGGTGCAGCCCGAGCCAGCTCTCGGGGTCTCCCTCGAAGGTGCGCCGGTAGGGGGTCAGGTGGTCGTTCGGCTTCAGGAAATCGAGCTCTTCGCCCAGGATCTCGACCGAAAGGTTGTCGCGGACCTCGCCCTCGAAGAGCACCTCGTTCAGCGTGAGCCGGTTCCAGGCCGGGTTGTCCGAGATCCGGTAGAACTTCTTCTCGCGCGGCAGCCGGGTGGTCTGGTGAATGCCGTCACTGCTCGACACGGTGCAGTCGAAGCGGAACTCCCCCTCGTCCTCGAGCGCGGACTCCAGGTTGTCGTGAATCTGGATCATCTTGAGGATCACCCGGATCCTCGTGCCGCCGGCGTTGCTCATCCGCTGCTCCTGGTCAGGTTCGGGAGGGGAAGGGTGGGTCGTGGGGAGCGGCCAAGATATGCCGCTGGCCGCCGCCTGTCCACCACGCCATGAAGCCGTGGCGGCGCCTACTCGTCGTCTGAGCCGCCGGGAAAGGGACGGAGCTCCTCGACCAGGGCCGCTCCCGCCGACCGCCAGTCGTGGTCCGTCAGGTAGGGCGCCGCTCCGATCAGGAGGACGCCGATCACCACCAGCGCGACGCCGATCCGGTCTCCAAGCTTCCACCTCCCGGCCCACGCATCGGGGCGGGGCACCGGCCGGGCGCGGCCGCGGGGCGTTGCGAACTGGGGGCCGCGCCCGGGATCGTCGGGTACCGGGGGAGGCGGCGGAAGCTCCCCGAGTTCGCTGGAGCGGCGGCGGGTCGTGGGGGGTGCCGCCTCCTCCGCGGGGTCGCCATCCCCGTCTCCGGGTTCTCCGTCCGCCGGTGTGCCTGTGCCTGCGCCCGGGTCCGCGACCGCGCGTGGGTCTGCCTTCGGGCCCGGGTCGGCCTCCGCCTCCGCCGAGGCCTCAACCGCCGCTTCCGCCCCCGCCCCCGCCTCCGTCGCGGGCCGCGGGGCGACCCCGGCACCGGCCGACTCGGGGGCCACGCGGCCCGGGGAAGCCTCCAGCGGCGCTCCGTCCGCACCCTGCGCATCCCCCGCCTCCTCCGACCCCGCACCCTCCACCCTCCCCGCTGCATCCGCCCTTTCCAGTGCACCGGCGGCGTCCGGTGGCCCATCCGGCGCCGGCGTCCCCCCATCAGCCCCCTCCTCGGCCCCCTCCTCGGCCCCCTCCTTGCGCTTGCGCGCCAGGTCCTCCCTCCGCTTCCGGCGCAGCATGACCCCGGCATGCCCCACGCGGATCATCTCGTCGACGGTCAGGAGGAATGTGCGGAGGTTCCGCTCCCACGCCGCGGCCCGGGTCCCCACGCGGGCCCCCGCCCGGCTCACCGCCGCAGCCCGCGCCGCCGACTGGATCCCGAGAATGCCAAGCACCACCTCGATGTAGAGCACGAGCATCAGCGCCAGCAGCACGAGGCCGATGTCGAGCTTGACCTCCCAGAGGGCGTGGAGCACCACCGACTTCCGGTGTGCGCGGTAGAAGCGCTGCCGGAAGAGCTCGAGGACGAAGTGGAGCCCGGCGACCAGCACGAGCCAGAAGAGGCTAACGAAGACGCTGAGCCCCACCGCGAGCCCCAGGTACACCACCACGAATATCCAGCTCTCGTCGTGGTCCCGCACCCACTGCCGAAGGGAAGGGGGCTCCGGATCCGGCACCGGCACGGGATTCGGGGCGGGGGTCGCGGACGGACTCATGGCCCCAACTTGTCACGATGGGGGTCGATGCGCACCCTCGCCCGGCGCGCTGCGATCCCCCGGACCCCGCGGCCCACCCGGTTCACCCTCCCAGTGCCCATCGCCAGAAGAGCCAGAGGAGGAGCGCCCAGAGCAGGCCCAGCACCCCCAGGAGAACCACGAGGAAGACCAGGGGACGCCGCAGCCACTGTTCGATGAAGCGGGACGCTCGCGCCTCCGACTCCGCGCGGGCCGCCTCGGGCAGGCGACGCACGACCTGTGAGAGCCCCCAGGGCACGATCAGGAGGTCATCGACGACCCCGAGCACCGGAATGTAGACGGGTACGAGATCCACGGGGCTCGCGAGGTAGGCCATGAGCGCCACGCCCGCCACCCGGAGTCGCCAGGGGGTGGCCGGGTGCCGCACCGCGTACGCGACCACGAGGATCTCGCGGCGGAAGCGGAGGAAGCGCGACTTGACGAAGGCCCGGATTCCGGCCATGGAACAATTCCGGCGGTTCAGGTCCACATTGTTCAGGCGGGGTCCAGGCGGGTGCCACCGCGACCCAGGTCAGGCGCAGCCGCAACACGTCGACCCCCGCGCCCGCGCCGCGTCAACCCCGCGCACCCGTGACCGGAGCCACGAGCCCGCACATGATCATCGACTGCCACGTGCACCTGAACAACTACGATGAGGCGCACCCGACCACGCTCCCTGAGCGGGTGGACGCCCTTTTCGACGCGATGGACGAGGCCGGGATCGACCACGCTGTCGTGCTGAGCTCCTATGCCGCGAACGCGCAACGCCCCCACATCGAGGAGCTGGTGGCGGAGGTCGCGGGGCACCCCCGGCTCTCGCTGGTCGAAGGCCTCCGGTGGCGCTACGACGAGCAGCGCACCGACCTCTTCCAGATGGAGGAGCGGATCCGGGCCGGGGTCGTGAAGGGGATCAAGCTCTACCCCGGCTACGACCTCTACGCCATCAACGACCCCTCGCTCGAGTCGGTCTTCCGGATCGCGGCCAAGTACGACGTGCCGGTCATGATCCACACCGGCGACACCTACTCCGCGCATGCGAAGGTGCGCTACGCGCATCCGCTTCTCGTGGATGACGTGGCGGTGGATTATCCCGACGTCCGGTTCGTGGCATGCCACCTCGGGAACCCGTGGTTTCAGGACTGCGCCGAGGTGCTCTACAAGAACGACAACGTGTACGCCGACATCTCGGGGCTCACGCTGGGCGACTTCGAGTACGAATTCGAGCGGTATATCATGCAGCGAGTGCGCGACATGATCGTGTACATGGGCGAGCCCGGGCGGCAGCTGCTGTTCGGGACCGACTGGCCCCTGGCCGGCATGCCGAGTTACGTGCGCTTCCTGGACCAGATCGAGGTAACGGCCGAGGACCGGGAGCACATCGCCTGGGAGACGACGGCGAAGCTCTTCTCCATCGACGCGAACACCCTCGCCGAGGCCCACGCCATGCGGCTCGCGAGGTCGGGGGCCGGGAGCGCGTCCGGGCATCGGGGCGGGGGCGGGGGCGGGGCCTCGCACGGAGCCGGGCCCTCGCACGCGGCCCCTCCTTCCCCGGATCGCGGGGCGGCAGGCCCCCCGTCCGCCCGAGGGAGGGCGACCGACCCCCGTGCCGCCAACGATGGGGCGGCCGACCCCCGTGTGGCCAACGATGGGGCGCCGCCGGATCCCGTCGAAGGGCAGCCCGGCGAGGTCCCGCTGAGGTCCTGACGCCGGTCGCGCGTGTGGCCATGAGACCCCGAAGCGCTCGGGAGATGCGGGGATCGATGCCACGCCCGTCGCTTCCGTGTACGCGCCGAGGGGTCGGCCCCGCGGCCGCGGGGTCCGGCAGGGGCGCGGGTGCGCTCGCGACCCTGGGTCGGGCGGCCGTCCTGTTCGTGGTCCCCATGTTCACGGCCCTCCTGTTCGCGGCCCCCATCCTGGCGGCGTGGGGTGCGCCCGCCGCGTTGCAGGGACTCGAGCCCGCTGCGCACCCGGACGCCGGCGTCGCGGACGCGGCGACCTCGGCGACCGCGGCGACAGCCGGCGCGGACACCCTGACGCTCTCGGGCGTCCTGACCGTCGCTGGTGACGGCAGGCCCCTCCAGGGGGCCACGGCCGAGATCGAGGCCCTTCGACTGGCCGCGGTCACCGACGCCCGCGGTCGGTTCACGCTCCGGAACGTGCCGGAGGGCCGGCACCAGGTCGAGATCCGGGCCCTCGGCTACCGGACCGTCCGCTTCACCCTCTCTGCGCCCCAGTCGGAGCCCATCCGGATCGCGGTCAGCCCTGAGCCGCTCGAGGTGGAGGGAATCACGGTCGAGGCGCTCATGGAGACCGCCGAGCGAAACCTCGAGGCCCGGCGGCGGGCCTTCCCGGGTCCGGTGCGGGTGCTGGGGCGCGAGGAGCTCGACCGGTCGGGCGGGCTGGTCAGCAACGCGGTCCAGTCGTACGGCGCCTTCCTCGTGGACTGCGTCGACGAGACCGGCCGCCTGGTTCCCGGCGAGGCTCGGCAGTGCGTCAGGCGGCCGGGCGTCCGTTCGGCCAGGCCCACGGTCTGCATCGATGGCCGGCGCGCGCTGGACGGCGTGCGTCAGCTCGATGGATACGCCCCCGAGTGGCTTCACTCCGTCGAGGTGTTCCAGAACGGGCGCCTGATCTACGCCTACACGCACGAGTACATGCGCTGGCAGGCGGCCGGTCGGCTGCCGGTGGGACTCGCGGGCTGCTGAGCCGCGCCGGCGTACAGCCCTGTTCGCCCGGCGGGGTTGGGGCGGGGCGGGAGGAGCGGGGCGGCGGTAGCCGGGCGGCAGAAACGGAGAAGCCCGAGGTGGAGGGCGCACGCCGCGGGAGGGCTCCGCCCCACTCTCGTTGACCGATCGGCCCCCGGTGGCCTGAGCAAGGTCGCGAATCCTGCCCAAAACGCAGCGCTTTTTCGCAGGAGGGTCGTTTCGCGACCTCCACGGTCGCGAATTTGACTTTCGTTCACGCGGCGCCTGTACGCCCGTCACGAAAGGCTCCCTTTTGGGCGGTCTTTCATGCGGTTGCACGACTGTCTGTCTAGTTGCGCACCCAATCCGACCCTCCTGCGCCGCATCGAGGCTCCCGAGGCGCACGCGCGGGCGGCCCGAGGGCCTGCCCCCTGGCTCGCTGCCCCCAACCTTGGCCGTGCGACCGCCTCCCCGCGCCGAGGGAGCACCCACGCCCCGTTGCCCACCGAGAAAGGAATCGCCCGGCCCCGACGTTGTTCCCCCCGGCCCCGACGGTGCCCCTCCGGCCTCAACGTTGCATTACCGACCTCGGCGTCCGCAAATTGGGAATGCAGGAGAAACCGTCGGCATGGGGGTGCCGGCCCTTTGCAGTTGCCCCCTCGGCCTGGGAGCGGGAACGATGAAGACGCCCAGCGACCCCTTCCCCAGGCTCCGCAGCCCGGCGGCGTCCATGACGTTCTGTCTGGCCGCCGCCTTTGCCCTCGCACCGGTCACTGCCAGCGACCTCCTGGGCCAGGACCGCGGGGGAGCTCCGCTCGCCACCGGCTTCGTCGTGGAGCAGCTGACCGAGGGGCCCGTGGGCGGCGCGATCGTGACCGCGTTCCGGATGGCATCCCCCCGGGAAACCGCCACGGATCCTCCCGTGGCCGGCTACCCGGCGCTCGAAGCGGTGGCGACCTCCCGCTCGGACGAGGACGGCTACTTCGAGATCGAGCTGCCGGGCCCCGGCACCTACCGGCTGGAGGCACGCTTCGACGGACTCACGAGCCCCCTTTCGGACCCGATCGAGCTCGCCTCGGGAGAGGCCGCGGCTGATGTTGCGCTCGTGCTGCCGTCTCCGCTCCTTTCGCTTGCCTACGCCTGCGAGGACTCCGCTGGCGAAGGGTTCGCCACCGTGGTGGGCGTGGTCCGGGACCCGGAGGCCGGCGTGGTCCTCCCCGACGTCCGGATCGAAGCCCGCTGGCAGGAGGGGGAGTTCACCCGCACGCGCGTGGGCAGTTCGGACGCGAGCGGCCGCTACCACCTGTGCGGTGTGCCCCCGGGCGCCCGGTTCATCCAGCTCCAGGGCCAGCTCCTGGGCCGCATGAGCTTCCTTGAAGAGGTGGAACTGACTGGCCCTGCCCTGGTCCTCCACGACGTCGAACTCCGCATGGCGACCCGGGCGCAGGGGCGGGCCACACCCGGTTCCGGCGTAGTCCAGGAG
>JBJHBX010000078.1:0-9840 GCA_050485725.1 Gemmatimonadales bacterium
CTGAGCCCGGGGCGGACCTGATCCTGGCCTGGGACACCCTGGACTGGACACCGCCCGCGGATCGCAGGGGCCTGGTGGAGTCGCTGGCGCGCCGGGCGGCCCCCGGCGCCAGGCTTCACCTTGTCACTCGGGCCCTGGTCGACGCCCCCCGGGAACGGCTGGTCTTCACGCCACTCGGGGAAGGACGCATCCGGATCGAGCGCGCGGGAGGTCAGCTGCTGGAGCATCCCTTCCTGCAGCCCGCCGAGGTGACCCGGCTCCTTGAACCCTTCGTGGTTCGCCGTGGGTTCGTGCTCAAGAGCGGGCTGCGGGAGTACCTCGCGGCCATGCCGACGGCGCCCTGAACAACCTGGACCCGTCTCGCCGCCCCGCCGGGCCGATCGGCGCCGCCCAATGCGCAACCCATGGGTTGCGCGTCGTCAGGGCTGCCAGAGCCAGCTCGCCTTGATCAGGAGCTGTCGATCCCGCGCCCCGGCCGGGGCCGATCCGGGGACAACGTCCAAGTCCAAGGGCCACCGTTCGTTCAGGACCACGTGCACGAAGGAGAGGGGTGCGAACTCCCACGAGAGCCGGGCGTTCAGCCCGCTCCGCCCGCTGGACGTGTTCCGCTGGTAGAAGGTCGTGAGCTGGGTCCGGGGGTTCAGCGAGGCGCGGAGGTGGAGCCCGACCAGGTGCGTGGTCAGCCCCTGGGCGGGGTCGTTCCCCACCTCCCGGAAGCGGCTGCCGGTGTAATCGACGGTGAACCCCAGGCGCGCCGTGCGGACCGGGCTTGCCCGGTAGACGATCCGCTCGGTGCGCCCGTCGTAGAAGCCGCCTGCGGAGACCGTCAGGTACGTCCAGTAGGCCCGCGACAGGTCAGGTTGCCGTGTCAGGCCCACGGTCCAGAACGCGTATTCCCCCGGTGCGATTGCGAGCCCCGGGAGGGGCCGGAACTCCCGCTCCAGCCGCTGGACGTCGACGCGCGTCCAGAGGTTCAGCTCGGAACCGTCGTGGAAGAGGAAGTTCAGGGGGCGGAACTGGGTCCAGCCCTCCTCGAAGGCCCGGTCCGAGACGCGGTGGTAGACCGCGGTCGTGAACCCGGGGCGCCAGCTTCGGACACCGTGCGGGAGCCAGTCCGGTCGCAGGTCCAGCACGACGGCCGGGCTCGTCGTGACCAGGTCGACCCGGGGCACGTACCCGGTCGAGGCGCGGTACTCCGGCGAGATCGCGGTCTGGATCCACCCCAGGTAGCCCCACCGGAAGTTGTTCGAGAGGTGCGCGAAGACCGACCATCCATTCCCTCCCTCGACCCCCGTCGTGTTCGATCCCGAGGCCATTCCGCGGAGGAAGGTCGTGGTAAGGGGACGATAGAAGAAATCCACCGCGCCCACGTGATTCGTTTCGCCTCCCTCCTCGATGCGGCTCACCCCGAGCACGCCAACCCGGTGCTCGCCCCCGAGGTTCTGCTGAAGGCGCCCGACGGCGAAGTGGGTGGTGGGCGAGAGTTCCCCTTCGCGCTGCCGAAGCACCATGGCCCCGGCGCTGCGGCTCGAGGACTGGTGGGTCAGCCGGAACCCCCCGTCCAGCGGGATCGAGCGCCCGCTCCGGTCGAGGCCGATCCGGCGCGTGAAGAAGGGCTCGAGCCACCGGTCACCCCCGGCACGAAAGAGCGCACCGTTCTCGAGGAAGAAGGGGCGCTGCTCCGGAAAGAGGACCGAGAACCGGGTCAGGTCCAGGACCTCACGGTCCACGTCGGCCTCGGCGAAGTCCGTGTTGACGGTCAGGTCGAGAACCGTATTCGGTGTGACGGCCCACTTGAGGTCGCCGCCCGCTGCCAGGCTCCCGCCTGGTTCGGGCGTGGCGCCCCGGGTCGGGTCACCCTCGGTGCGCGCGGTCAGATAGGGTTGAAGCTGGACGTTGGTTGAAGGGGGGGGCGGCCGGAGTCCCACGAGGCGCCCGGCGTACCGCATCGTGTAGGCGTTGTTCTGACGCGGCCACTCGGGCCAGCCCACCTCTTCGTTGAGCCGGCGTGTCCGACGCACCAGGATCATCCCCCAGCTCTCCGCCCGGGGGTCGTATCGCAGCGTGGACCACGGGATGCGGATCTCGGCGGACCAGCCATCGTCGTGGATCCGGGTGCGCGCATCCCACACGCCCTGCCACTCCCGGTCGAACAGGTGGCCCTCGGTGACCCGGAGATCGCGGAGGGCGCCAAGCGCGTTGACCTGGAAGGCCATGGCGGTGCGACCGTCGCCGAATCCGTCGAGTGAGATGCCCACCAGGTCATTGTCGAAGTAGTCGAAGTTCCGACGAATGTCGGGTACGCGGATCCCGGACCCGCCACCGGGGTCCCGCACCTCGATGCCGACGTAGAGGTACGTGTCGTCGTAGAGGATGCGCGCCTCGGTCTCGAGGAACGGTTCGCCCCCCTGGACGGGCTCGATCTGGCGATAGCTCCGGATGGCGGGTGCCGAGTGCCAGGCCGCTTCGTCGAGCACGCCGTCGAGCCGGATTCCCGCCGCTGCCTCGACCGCGCGGGCCTCGGGGACGGTCGATGCACGGTCCGGTACCGGCGCGGTCGGGGGGGCGACTGCCTGGAAGGTCGCCTCGAGGTCCCCCGCGGCGCCGGCCGCGACCACGAGCGCGAGCCAGAGGGACGCCCGGAAACCGGGGCCGCCGCATGAGACCCGCCTCCCCGGCCCGTCCCCGCTGGGGTCGCTCATGGGTTCACGGCGCGGGGCCCTGCAGGCAGCGCGCCTTCCCCTGTTCCCCCTCGAACCCGGCCGCTGGTCCCCGCGCCGGGTGCGCCGGCGACCGCGCCCACGAGCGCGAGGCCTGCGAAGAGAAGGAGCCCCGCTGCCGCGGGCGTGACGAGCGCCCGCTTCGCACGGGTATCCGAAGTCTCGATGTTCCACGACGGAAACCGATCGAGGTCGGCCGGACCCAGTCGCTCGTTCCCGTAGATCTTCGGGGTGAAAAAGGCCACCCACTCGGCGTGGAAGAGGGCCACCTGCGACTCGAACCGTTCGATGCTCGCGTCTCCCGTCCCGGCCAGGTCGACGAGCGCCTGGTAGGTCAGGAGCGAAGGCGAAAGCCAGCGAAGCGCGTGGATCAGCCCCTTCTGTGCGGCGAGCCGGTCGCGGTACCGCTCCCGCACGGGCGCGAGGCGCTGCTGGACCTCCTGGTCGATGGCGAAGGCCCGGGTCTGGAAGTCAACCGCATCGACGCTTCCCTCTGGAAGAAGCTCAGGGTGGTCATCGAAATACCTGGCCAGCACCGCCGCGGCCTCCTCCTGCACCTGCCGGACCTCCTCGCGCTCGAGCGCCACGAGTTCCGCGCGCGAGGGCACCGGATGGAGGAGCCCCGCGGAGATCTGGGTCGCCGCTGGAATCACGATGGCGAAGATGAGCCACGCGAAGGCGAGCGCCACGGCGTTCCGGGCGGAGCTGCGGTCCGACGTGTTCAGGAGCGCTGCCACGCCGACCCAGAACGCCAGGTAGAGCGCCACCACCACGGACCAGAGCAGGAACGGCCCCACGGCCAGGCCACCGCCGAACAGAAGGAGGCCGACAGCCGCAGCCCCGACCGCGATCAGAAGAAGAAGGCACCATCGGGCCACCACCTTGGCCAATACCACCGTCCGCGCCGAGACCGGCTGCGACAGGAGAAGGGCCAGCGTCCCGGCCTCGCGTTCCCGCGACATCATGTCGAAGGTGAGCGCGATGGCAAGGATCGGAAGGAGGAAGACCACCAGGAACGCCAGATCCAGGGGACCCGACATCAGGTGCACCGGGTTCTCGATCTCTTCCCGGGACCCCCGCGGGTCGGCGCCGTCGAGGATCACCGGGACCACGGGAGGAACGAGGTCCGACTGCCCGACGGCGGAAGCCTGGAAGGGGGTGGGCGGCTGGACCGCGTAGCGGCGACCGCGCGCCCGGCCGGCCACGTAGGGCCGCGTCGGGTCCTGGAAGGGCGAGGGCGAGACCTCGCCGCGCTCCACCGCGACCATCGTCTCGCGGAGCGTGGCGTAGCGCTCGGTCTCTTCGGCGAGCGCCGCCTCGACCTGCGCGCGGTGGGCCTCCGCCGCCCGACCTCCCGTTTGGGCTGCGTAGAGGGAGAGGAGGATCAGGGCGCCCGCGGCAACCCAGACGATCCGGTCCGCGAAGAGGCCCTGAAGCTCGTGCCGAACAATGCGTGAGAACATGATGGCGCGCTCCGTCAGCGGGGCCGGGCAAGGGTACGGGCGGCCTGGCTCGTGCCGGCCATGCCCACGATGAGCCAGAGCAGGAGCACGCCCACGGCCGTCCCCTGCCCTGCCAGTGCCCACCTGATCCCCGGGCCCCGGTATTCGAAGCGGGGGACCTGGGCCCAGAGCGAAACGTCGGCAAGGTAGGTCTCGCCCGGCCGGCTGTTGGCCATGATGTCTTCGTTCATCACGCGCTGAATCAGCCGACGGTGTGTCTCCGCGTGGGCCGAATAGCGCTCGTGGTGGGCCGGATCCGTTCCGGTGAGCGCCATGGAAAGGCTTCGGATCGCCAGGTGGGGTGCCAGGATCCCGAGGCGCCGATGGATCTCGAGCTGCCGGGAGATGTCTTCGGCGAGGGCGCCGAAGTTCCGGTCCCAGACGGCATCGGCCCACTCCTCCCCGGCCTGGAGCGAGAGCCCCGCGAAGTTGAAGGGGAGCTCGGATGTCTCCTCGACCCCGTGGGCATCAAGGACGCTGTCGCGAACCATGGCGTTGTGCTCGGCTCGCGACGGCCCGCCGTCGAACCCGTCGGTCAGCTCCTGCTGGACCTGCGCCTGGAACTCGAGGCTCGAGGGAAGCGGGACCTGACTCCGAGCCACGTCCGAGGCCACCCTTGGCGCCACCAGCCCGTTCACGATCCAGAAGGAAAGGAGAATGGCGAGCGCCGTCCGGGAGGAGCGCGCGATCCCCGATACGGCAACCGCCAGGAGGGCGAAGAGCGCGAAGTAGACCAGGTAGCTCACCGCAAGCAGCCCGAACCGTGCACCCTCGTCGGCCACCGCCCCTCCCCCGGGTCCCGCCGTCCAGAGCGCGAGCGCGCCGACGAGGGCCGCGGGCACGAGCAGAAGCGCCAGCGCGGCGAGGACCCCGAGCACCTTTCCGGCAGCCAGGGTTCCCGGCTTCACCCCGAGGCTCAGAAGCTGCCTGAGGGTGCCCCGCTCCCGCTCTCCGGTGAACGCCTGGAAGGCGAGGAGAAGGATCAGCAGGGGGACCAGGAGCTGAAGTGTCGTGGCAGCCGTCAGGTCGGCGAAGCGGGCCAGTGCCGGTGCATCCTGGATCGCCCTGTGCTCGAAGGGATTCTGGTAGTGCGCCTCGAGCCAGGTGGTGGATCCGACGTACGGGTCCACGCCGCGATCCACCAGGTAGAGCGGTGAAACGGGCCTGAACACGTAGATCCCGTAGTGCGCCGCTGAATGTGGGTTCCTGTCTCCCTGGTCGAGCCACTGCTGCCAGTTCATCTCCTCGGCCGAGGCATGGGCCCGGGCCACCTCCTGCCGGTGCGTCCAGCCAGCCGCGAGCGACAGCAGAAGGAGCGCTCCGATCAGCGCGGTCCCCCATCGGAAACGTCCGTCGCGGACGATCTCGAGGACTTCCTTTCGAACGATGTGGCGAAGCATGGGTGCCGTTCTCCACGAGTTGGATGGAGGCGCGCTCCGGGGGATTCCGGGTCGCCCGAGGGTCAGTCGTGCATGTGCTCCAGGTAGATCCGCTCGAGGTCGGCGTGATCGAGGGCCTTCGGATCGAGCTCGGCCCTCAGCACGCCGCGGCGCATGATCCCTACGCGGCTCCCGAGCTCCTTCGCGCGGAAGAGGTCATGCGTGGCCATCAGGACGGCGACCCCCGTGTCGCGAAGCCCGGTGATGATGGTCGAGAACTCGTTCGAGGCCTGGGGATCGAGCCCCGAGGTGGGTTCGTCCAGCAGGAGTGCCCCCGCCTTCTTGGCCAGCGCGATGGCGATGCCCACCTTCTGCCGCATCCCCTTCGAGTAGGTCGACACCCTCCGGTCATGCGCATCGGCCTGCAGGCCGCTCCGGGTCAGGAAGGCGCGCAGCTCGGCATCGGCGTGTTCACCGTGACCCGCAAGCGCCGCGAAGTACGCCAGGTTCTCGAGCCCGGACAGGTGCGGGTAGAGCATGACCTGCTCGGGGATGTAGGCCAGGTAGCGCTTCGACTCGAGCGGGGCCTCGGTTACATCCAGGCCATTCACGAGCGCCCGTCCACCGGTGGGTTCGATGAAGTTCAGGAAGAGGTGGATCGTCGTGCTCTTCCCGGCACCGTTGGCGCCCAGCAGGCAGTAGATCTCGCCCGGCGCGACCTCGAGGTTCAGGTCGTCCAGGGCCTGGGTGCCGTTGTAGCTCTTCGAGAGTCGCTCAGCCTTCAGCATTTCGTTTCTCCGTCCGACGCCTGCGCCGGAAGGCAGGGTTCGACTGGATGGCGGCTGCAGCCCCGGGCGAGCCCACCGATCTGGGTGGGCCGCCTCGGTGCATGACGACCGTGCGGGAATGGGGGTGTGCGGGCATGAGGGAGGATGCACCGGGGCCTTCAGCTCCGTGGCGTCCTGCCGGTCAGGACGGAGACGGAGCTCATGGCCTCGACTCCCGTCCGGGTGGATCAGCGGGCGGGGGGCGCTCGCGCAGGGGGGAGCCGCTGGTCCGGCTCGTCCACGACCGGGGCCATGGACCCGGCTGCGGAAGCATCGATGACCGGAAGAAGGATCCCTGCGTCCGGGGATGCCTGCTCTGCCGGCTGTGGACCGCCGGAAAGGCACCAGGCGCATTCCGAGGCGTGGGCACCCTCGTGCCCGTCGGCGTGGGCAACCGCCTCGAGGGGCAGGTGGAGCGCGGCGAGCGAGAGAAGCACGAACAGGAGCGCGGCCGCGGCCCTCGCGGCGTTTGCGCCGGGAGCGCCGGAAGCAAAAGATTCAGCTCCGTTCGGGGTTCCCTTCCCTTTCACCGTTCCTCTCGGTTGGGGCCGGCCTCGAGACTGCAGGAATCAAGAATAGGTTCTCATTAAGGACACCGCAAGGGCGCCGCGCCCGCACGGTCGTTCTGCCTGGAGATTCGGATGAAGCGCCTTCTCTGCATCCCTTTCGCCCTCCTCCCCTTCGCGGGGGCCTGCACGATCGTGTACCACCAGGAATCGGCGCTTCCCCCCGACCAGTTGATCTCCGACGACCGGCTCCTCGGCTGCTGGGAAGCTCCCGGCGAATCGGCGGGGATCCTCGTCGAGCCGGGGCCCGGTCTCGAGGTTCTCGTGACCCCGTTCGGAGAATGGGCGGAGGAAGGAGACGCCGGAGCGATAACCCTCCGCCTTGGAACGCTGAACGGCCGTAGGGTGCTCGAAGTCACGGAGCACGCGGAAGGTACTCGGGGAGGTGACGACCTGGGACCCGCGGAACGGCGGTTCCTCCTCGTGCTGGCCGAGCTTGATGCCGAGACGCTGGCCTTCCACCCCCCGAACTGGAACGCGCTCGCCGCCATCGTCCAGGCCGAGGGATCCGGGATCGCCTACGAGCGGAGCGGTGAAGACCTGGTCCTGACCGAGCCCACGGAACGGCTCATCCGGCTCTACGGCGAGTTCCTCGCGAGACCCGATGGGGTGAACGAGACCGACGGTCCCATGGTGCTCGTCCGGGCCGGAGCAGGGTGCCCGCCCGGCTAGAGCGCCCGGCGCACCCCCACCTCGAAGCTCCGTCCCGGGCCCACGTAGATCCCCTGCCTGAGGCCGGAAATGTAGCGCTCGTCGGTCAGGTTCTTCGCCGCCCCGAACACCGTGAGCGCAGGGGTGGCCCGCCACTCGGCCGACAGGTCGAGGAGCGTGTACGCGGGCATGCGACCGCCCCAGATGCCGCCGGCTGCGTCCGTCGGGATCTGGCGCAGGTTGGTTTCATCCCCGAACTGCGCACCCCGGTGATGCGCGGCAAGGGCGGTACGAAGCGGACCATGCCTGAAGTCGAGCGCCAGGTTCGCGAGCACCCGCGGGGCATAGGGGATCCGGTTCCCCGCATGCTCGCCGGTCTGGAAGCGCGAAACCGGCACCCAGGTGGCGTTGCCCGAAAGCCCGAGCCCCGGAGCCAGCGGATACGCGAGCGAGATCTCGACCCCCTGGTGGAGCGTCTCGCCCGCGTTCGACTGCGAGAGCGTCGGGTCGCTGTTCCCCGTCACCACCTGGTTCTGGAAACCCAGGCGGAAGAGCGCGAGCTCGTAGGCCAGGGCGCCTCGGCTACCGCGAACGCCGAGCTCGTAGTTCGTGGATCGCTCGGCCTCGAGCCGCTGGTCCGTCATGCCGTCGAGCGCCACCCCGTTCGTGGCCGGAGAGAAGGCGCGGTACACCCCGCCGTAGAGCTGCGCGGCCTCACCCAGGGCCAGCGTCGAACCGAGCCCCGGAAGAACCTCCACGTTCGAGGTGCTCGCCACCGCGTTCGCGTCCGTCAGCACGCGTCGCGACTGCTCGTAGGTCTCCACGCGCACGCCGGGGGTGAGCGCGAAACGATCGGAGAACTGGATGCGGTTGTGGAGGTGGAAGGCGAAGCTCGTGGCGGAGTCCTCGATGTGCCGGTCGTTGACACCGTCGCGGTCCTGGATGCGGGTGGCGCGGATGCGACGGTCATCGGATGCCTCGCGGAAGCCGCGCACACCGATCTCGGCGCTGCTGTCGAACCCGAAGAGGCGATGGTCAAGGTTCAGGCGCGTATCGACGCCGTATCGGTCGAAGGCCCGGTTGTTCCCCGTCAGGAGGTCCGTGAAGACCCATCGTCCGGCGGAATTCGACGCCGGGGTGTCGACGTTGTACCTCCAGTAGTCACGGGTCAGGCGGCTCCAGTAGGCCACGCTCGTGAGGGTCGCGCGATCACTGATCTCGAAGCGGTGGTTCAGGTCCAGCGCCACGCGGTCGGTCAGGTACCAGTCGTCGGGAGCGGGGTTGCTGCGGGCGCCCCCGCGGAACTCGTCGAAGAGAAGCCCCCGGTAGGAGATGTTCGCATCGTTCTGGTACCAGGAGAGCTTCACGCCGAGGGTGTGCTGATGGCCCACGTAGGCGCCGGCCTTCGCCATCAGGTCATACATCTCGTAGCCCTTGCCCATGAAGCCGTCGCTGCGCGCGTGCGTCGCCACGACCCCTCCGAAGGCGCCCCCGCCGTCGCTCCGGGTGCCCGCTTCGAGCATGAGCTCACGGGTGCCGAACGAGCCGGCGCGGGCCGAGACCATCAGGCCCGCGTCGGGGGTTCGGGTCAGGTAGTTCACCACGCCACCGATCGTCGAAGGTCCGTACCTGAGCGAAGAGGAGCCCTTGAGCACCTCGATCCGCTCGACCCGCTGGATTCGTGGGTTGAAGTAGCGGTCGTTGCCGATGAGGAGTCCGGGTGCGACCGGGACCCCGTCTTCCAGAAGGAGCGACTTGGACTGATTCGCCGAAAGGCCACGCAGCCCGATGTTCGAGATGATCGCCGACTCCTCCTCCGTGCTGGCGTTGACCCCGGGCAGGCGCCGCAGGACGTCGTCCGTCGAGATCGGGCGGAGCCGTTCCATCTCCTCTCGGTTCAGCACGTGCACCGTACCCGTCTGGCGGAGCACGGCCCCCGGGCTCCGGCCGATGACCTCGATGACCGGCAGCTCCACGACAACCGGCGGCTTCACCGAGTCGGCAGCCGCCGGCGCCTGCGGAGGCGGCGTCTGCGCTTCGAGGGCGATGGGGAATGCAACCAGAAGAGCGGCAGCGCAGCATGGAAGAGAACGCACTCGAACGAAACGCATTCGGAAGCTCGCAATGGGGAGGGTGATCCTTCTCGCCAGCGAGTCTATTGAAACTGATTCTCAACCGCAAGGGTCTTCGTCCCC
>JBJHBX010000079.1:0-9790 GCA_050485725.1 Gemmatimonadales bacterium
CCCTCGGCGAGGACTGGACCATGGAGTTCCTCTTCGGGGGCCAGGGCTTCCTCACCCGCACCCAGAGCCAGGCGGGAACCGGGAGCGAGTTCCCCGGGCCCGGGCTCGAGGTGGCGAGCGCCGGAGCACTCCAGACGATCTTCGAGGACTTCATCGAAGAGGTGAACGTCGGACTCCTGGCACAGAACCAGGTGGGCTTCCGGAACTACGCCTTCCTGACGCTGGGCGCCCGCTACGACCGTCACTCGGCCTTCGGTGAGACCGCGGGCGGCGCCTTCTACCCGAAGGCGAGCCTCTCGGTGGTCCCGAGCCAGCTTCCGGGCTGGGACTCGCCCACCTTCTCGACGCTCCGGGTGCGGGGTGCCGTCGGCACCTCCGGGCTCCAGCCCGGCGCCTTCGACCAGTTCACGACCTTCGCCCCCCTGGCCTCGGCCGAGGGTGCGGGGGTGGCGCCGGCGAACCTCGGCAACCCCGATCTCAAGCCCGAGACCTCGGTCGAGTGGGAGCTCGGCGCCGAGGTCGGCGTCTTCGATGACCGCGCATCGCTCGAGTTCACCTACTGGAACCGTACGGTGAACGATGTGCTGGTGGACCGCCAGTTCGCACCCTCGGGCGGCTTCCGTTTCCGCCAGCTCGACAACATCGGCCAGATGGAGGCGTGGGGTCTCGAGTTCGGCGCCTCTGCGCTGGCGGTGGCGCGTCCCAACTTCTCGGCCACCATCTTCGCGAATGCCGCCTTCCTCCGGGAGGAGATCACCGACCTCGGGGGTGCGCCCCCGGTGAAGGTGGGCGGGTCGTACCCCCGGTACCGGCAGTTCATCAAGGAAGGGTACGCGCCCGGGGCCTTCTTCGGCCCGATCCTCGACACGAGCGTCGAGTTCCCGGTGCACCTGGGGAACTGCCAGCCCCTCTCACGGGCCGAGCTCGAGGCCTACCTGTCGCAGCCGCGGAACCCCACCGTGCTCCAGCCCTACGTGCTGGACTGCGGCACCCCCGACATGCTCCTCAACTACCTCGGGAAGCCGGTCCCCGACTGGCAGGGCTCCTTCGGCACCTCGATGTCGATCTTCCAGAACTGGAGCGTGAACGCCCTCTTCGAGTACCGGTTCGGCAACTTCTTCATCCATGACCTGGACGGGGCCTTCCGGCGCTCCCACTTCCTGATCGGGCGGAACGTACGGGCGGCGGCCGAGGTCGAATCCACCCTGCTGAACCCGAACAGCTCGGTGCAGGACCGGGTCGCCGCAGCCGACCGCTGGGTTCGGGAGCTGCAGGCGCTCTCGCCCTACGACGGGCTGAACGAGATCCACGAGGCCGACTGGCTCCGCTTCCGCGAGCTCGGGCTCAGCTACCGCGTTCCGGCCACCTGGGCCGACCGCTTCCGGGCGTCGACGCTGACCATGTCGGGATCGGTCCGGAACCTGGCCCTCTGGACGAAGTTCCCCGGCAGCGATCCCGAACTTACCTACAGCTCGAGGAGTGCGTCGGGAAGCCTCGACGACAACTTCGGTGACGGCACCGTGAGCTGGGGCGTCCCCCTTCCCCGGCGCTTCACCTTCGCGATCCGGGCCAGCTTCTGATGGCCCCGGCATCCCACGTGACTTCGAACGCGAACGAGGTGAGCGACATGAACGCAAGCGTGAAGCGATGGGGCCGGGGCCGGATGCGGGCGCTGGCCTGCGTCCTGTCTGGAGGCCTCCTGGTGACCGGATGCGACGGCATTCTCGACGTCGAGAACCCGAACCAGCTCGTGCAGGACGACCTCGAATCGCCGGCGGCGGCGGGGGCGCTGGCGAACGGGGCCCTCTCGACGGTGGCTCGAGCCTTCGGGGAGATCATCCTGCTGCATGGGGCGGCGTCGGACGAGCTGGTCTTCACCGGCTCCCGGGACGCCTGGGTCCAGATCCAGTCCGGCGACCTCCGCGACCCGGCGAACGAGTTCTCCGACGCCGCATGGCCCTTCGTGAACGAGGGGCGGTGGATGGCGGACGAGGCGGTCCGGCTCCTGTCGGGCTTCGACGCCGAGGGAAACCTTCCGAACCGGACGCCGCTGGCCAGGGCCCGGCTCTATTCGGCCATGATCTACACCCAGATCGCCGACGGCTGGGAGGACTTCGTGATCTCGAACCGGACCCAGGCCGGCCCGCCCCTGGGCGAGGGAAACATGCTGGGGCTGTATGACGCAGCGATCGCGAATCTCGACGAGGCGCTGGCGGTGGCCCAGGCCATCGGGAACGTCCCTCTCCAGGGCACGATCCTGGCGCAGCGGGCGCGCACGAAGCACGCGAGGGCGGTGCGGGCCATGCTCACCCCGGCCGGCAGCACCCCGTCGCAGCCCCTCGTGAACTCGGCCGGCGCCACCGCGGACGCCCAGGCGGCGCTCGCCATCGTCGGGTCGCAGTGGCGCTTCCGCTTCACCTACAGCGCGGGCACGGTGGCGAACAACTGGGGCGCCTGGGTCAACGAGCGCCTGGAGCTCCGACCCTCGAACGTCTACGTGACCCCCACCGCCGACGACAAGCGCGTCTCGGCGATCTCGCTTCTCGATCCCATCGACCAGGTGCCCGATCCCGCGCTGGCGGCGATCGTGAACGAGGCGGTCGGGGCGCGGCAGTACGGCCCGGTGACCGTCGTGTCGTCGCGCGAGCTGCACCTGATCCTGGCCGAGGCCGCGCTGGCGGCGGGGAACGAATCCGCCTTCGCGACCCAGATCAATGCGCTGCGTGCCCAGGACGGGCTCACCCCCTGGAGCGGCCAGATTCCGGCCCTCGACATGCTGAAGCATGCCCGGAAGGCGGGACTGTACCTGACGGGACGCCGCCTGAATGACCACTACCGCTTCGGGACCCAGTCGGTGCTCTGGAACCCGAACTTCGAGGCGGCGGGGCGTCCCGGCACCCTCTTCCCCATCGCGCTCGTGGAGCGCCAGTCCAACTGCCACCTCGCCGGGGGATGCTGAGGACCGCGGCGCACCTCCTCTTCGTCGTTCCGTTCCTCGTCCTCGGGGGATGCCACCGGTACACGCCCCTCGAGGGCGTGGCCCCGGCCCCCGGGGACGAGGTGCGGGTGCGGCTGACGGTGGGGGCGGCCGTCGAGCTCTCGGACCGCCTCGGGACCCCGGTCCGGAGCGTCGACGGCATCGCCCTTCGCGCCGGGGCGGATTCGGTGGTCCTCACGGTGCCCGGAGGCATGCGCTACGCGGGGACCGTCTTCGAGGCCCGGCAGGACACGCTCGCCTTCCACCAGGCGCAGGTCGTCCAGGTCGAGCGGAAGGAGTTCTCGAGGGGGCGAACGGCGGTCGCGGCGGCGGTGGCGATCGCCGCGGCGATCTGGATCATCCGCGCGGTCGGGGGGAGCGGGGGCGTCAGTGGCGACCCATCGAATGGCGGAGGCGGGCCATTCTGAGTCGGACCGTGAGCACGGTCATTCCCCGAGCAGCCGTCCTCCGTCCACCACGACGACCTCGCCGGTAATGAAGGGCGAGCGGTGCAGGAAGAGGACGGTGCGGACCACGTCTTCCGGGGTGCCGAGGGTACCCAGTGCCGCCCTCTCCCGCGAGCGCTTCCGGTAGGCGTCATCCGCATCGTCCGGCGGCAGGACGCTTCCCGGCGCAATGGCGTTCACCCGGACCCGCGGCGCCATGGCCCGGGCCATGACCCGGGTCAGGTGCAGGAGCCCCGCCTTCGACACCGCGTGATGCGCGTATTCGACCCAGGGCTGCATCGCGGAGAGGTCCACGAGGTTCACCACGTTGCCGCCGGCCGCGTCCAGGAGGTCGGCGGTGGCCTTGAGGACCAGGAAGGGCGCCTTCAGGTTCACCGCCATGACCCGGTCCCATTCCGCCTCCTCCACCTCGAGGAGCTTCCGGGGCTGGAAGATCGAGGCGTTGTTGACGAGGAGGTCCAGCCGTCCGAAGTCGACGCGGAGCCGATCCGCCAGCCGATCCACCTCCGACGACACCGACACGTCGCCCTGGACCGCCACCGCCCGCCGACCCATCGCCTGGATCCGGCGGACGACCTCGGCGGCGTCTCCCGGCGAGGCGTGGTGGTTCACCAGGACGTCGAATCCCGCCTCGGCGAGCCCCAGCGAAAGGGCCCGCCCGATGCGGCGGGCGCCTCCGGTCACGAGGGCGGTCGGGGCCATGGGCGGTGGGGCGGCAGGTGGACGACGTGGCGACGGAAGGCAGGAGGGTTCGGTACACCCCTGCGAAACGTACGTGCGGGTGGAAGGTACCGAACCTCGGGCTGCGGACAAGCGGCGGCCCTCCCACGCAGAACCCGGAGGACATGGTGGCCGTTCAGGAGCATCTCGAGGGCAGGGTGGCGCTCATCACCGGAAGCACGAAGGGAATCGGGAGGGCCCTCGCCGAGGACCTCGTCCGGGCCGGCGCCAACGTGGTCGTCTCGAGCCGGACCGAATCGGATGTCGTCGAGGCGGCCCGGGCCGTGACGGCCATCGGTCCCGGGCGGACCCACGGCGTCGTCTGCGACGTCCGCGATCCGGGGTCCTGCGCCGCCCTCGTCGAGGAGACGGTGGAGCACTTCGGCGGCCTCGACATCGTCGTGAACAACGCGGGCCTCGGACGATTCGCCCGGATTCACGAAATGGACCCGGCGGACTGGGAGCTGCAGCTCCGGACGAACCTGGACGGGGTCTTCCACGTGTCGCGGGCCGCGATCCCGCACCTGGTGGCCGGGGGCGGCGGGTGGATCTTCAACATCGGCTCGCTGGCCGGGCGGAACGCCTTCTCGGGGGGAGCGGCCTACAACGCGACCAAGTTCGGGCTCCTCGGCATGACCGAGGCCATGATGCTCGACCTGCGTGACGAGGGGATCCGGGTGTCGTGCATCATGCCGGGAAGCGTGAACACGCACTTCTTCGGAGGAGAGCCCGGGCCCGAGGGAGAATGGAAGCTCTGGCCCGAGGACGTTTCCCGGGTGGTCATGGATCTGCTGGCGTTTCCGGCGCGTGCGCTCCCCTCGAAGGTGGAGATCCGCCCCAGCCGGCCACCGAAGAAATGAGGCCGATCTTGACCAGACCGACCCCCAGGGATTATCAATTCGGAATGAGGCACGATCTTCACACCTTCGCCTTCGCGTATTTTACCGCGCCCCCCACCCCGGGCCGCGGCCGGAGCCGATCGTGCAGTTGACCGAAACCTCCTGAGCCAGAACTGGATTTCCGCGGCCCGTGACCTTCACGGGCCGCTTTTTTTTCGTCCCGGCGCCAGGAGCCAGAACCGGGGGCCACCACCAGGAGAAGGACCCATGATCATCGAAACGCATCCAGACCTCTCGCCCCGGGAACTGGACCGGATCCGTGGCGCCGTCGAGCAGTGTGGCCTCCGGACGGAGCGGGTCGCCGCCCCGGGGAGGGGCCTGCTCCTGGCCCTCCCGGTGGCCCGGCGTGCCGGGGGGCCGGCCCCCGTCGAGCCGGACGTCGGCGACCGGATCGACCCCGAACGGATCCGGAAGCTCCGCGGCGTGCGCAGGGTCGTACCGATCTCCGCGGCGGCGCCCAGGGCCGCCCGGCTCGATCCGGTCCACCGGAGCTGCGTCCGTGCCGGGGAGGGGGCCGGGCAGGTCGTGGGGTCCGAGGCCATCGCCGTGATCGCCGGGCCCTGCGCCGTCGAGGGGGCCTCCATGCTCCTGGAGACGGCGCACGCGGTCCGGGCCGCCGGGGCCGGGTTCCTGCGCGGAGGGGCCTTCAAGCCCCGGACCTCCCCCTACGCCTTCCAGGGGCTCGGCCGCCGGGGCCTCGAGCTCCTGGCCGAGGCGCGTGCGCTCACGGGGCTCTCGGTCGTGACCGAGGTCATGGACCCCCGGCAGGCGGAGCTCGTCGCCGCCCACGCCGACGTCCTGCAGATCGGCGCGCGAAACATGCAGAACTTCCCCCTCCTGGCCGAGGTGGGGGGACTCCGGCGCCCGGTCCTCCTCAAGCGGGGGGCGTCGGCCTCGATCCAGGAGCTTCTCCTCGCCGCCGAGCATCTCCTGGCCGCAGGCACGCGCGAGGTGATCCTCTGCGAACGCGGGATCCGGACCTTCGAGACGGCGACCCGGAACACCCTCGACGTGAGCGCCGTGCCCGTGCTCAAGCGGGAGACGCACCTTCCGGTGATCGTCGATCCGAGCCATGCAGGGGGGTGTGACGACCTCGTGGGTCCGCTGGCGATGGCGGCGGTGGCGGCTGGAGCCGACGGGCTGATGATCGAGGTCCACCCCGAGCCCGCGGCGGCCCTGAGCGACGGCAAGCAGTCCCTCGCGCCGACGGTCTTCCAGGAACTGATGGCCCGCCTCGCTCCCGTGGCCCGGGCGGTGGGGCGTTCGCTGCCCTCGGACGCGGTCAGCCGCACCTCGCCTGCGCGGGAGGTTGCATGATCGGCCGGCTGCGGGGCGAGATCGAGACGATCGACGGCGAGATCCTGGCGCTCCTCGAACGGCGCCTGGAGCTGGCCTGCAGGGTGGGTGCAGGGAAGCGGAAGGCGGGTCTGCCGGTGCTGGACCCGGCGCGGGAGGCCAGGGTGGTCGGCCGCGCCGCCGCGGCGGCCCGCCGCCTCGGGCTCCCCGAAGAGGAGGTCCGGGACATCTTCTGGGGCGTCGTCCATCTGTGCAGGACCGCCCAGCGGGAAGCGGAGGGGTCGGAGGCGCCCTGACGAAGCAGCCGGCTCCGACCCCTCACGCTCCTCTCGATCAGCCTCCCCCGAGTGCCCGCTCGAGCGCCTCCGCTCCGCCCACCACCGGCAGGGAAAGCGACGTCCCCCCAAGATCCAGCCTGAGTTCGGCGCCGGGTTCGGGCCAGAGCGTGTACTCGCGGTCGCTCGAGAAGACGACCAGGCCGATCCGCTTCCCGGCCGGAATCACCTGGTCGTCGGGCTGGAGGGTGAAGGTCACGTCGCGGAACTCACCCGGAACCAGCGGCTCGCTCTCGGTGAGGGAACGGTGGTTCTTCGGGTCGGCCCACCCCCGCGTGATCACGCTGAAGTTCGGCTGACGCGGACCCGCCTCCTCCCAGGGAAGGGCCACGAGCCAGACGCTCAGGTTCACCGCAGCACGATCGGCGGCGAGGCGGATCGTGACCTCGGGGGTCCCCGAGATGTGCAGGGGGGCCACCAGCTCCGGGCCCTGGTACAGGAGGCGGTTCGGCGACCGCTCGGCCCGGGCCAGCTCGGCGCCGGTGAAGGTCACGTCATCCCACAGCGCCTCCGGCTCCGCGTCCGATGCGGGCTCCCTGCCCAGCGTCCCGCTCGCTGCGCCCCCCGGTCCCGGGAAGAGGGTCACCATCTCCGAGCCGGGAACCGGCCAGTCCCCGTAGGCCGTGGGCTCGAGGCGATCGTCCCCCTCGCGCACGATCCAGGCCCGTGGGTCGTCCTCGACCCCGTTCTCGACCCCGAGCACGTAGCGGGTGAACCAGCGGTTCATCATCTCGAGGGGGGGTGCACCGCCGTGTCCGCCCTGGTGGAAGTACATCTGGAGCGGCGTACCCCGCGCCTTCAGCCCCTCGATCACCCGCACCGAGTGCTCCGGCATCACGTTCCAGTCGTTCCAGGCGTGCGCCATCAGCACCGCCGCCCGGAGCGAGTCGAGCTGGAGGGCGTAGTCGCGCGACGCCCAGAAGGCGTTCCAGTTTCCGGTGACCCGGTCCATGTTCGCCAGGAGCTCGCCCTCGCGGACCTCGGTGTTGCAGTAGTCGCGCCGATCCTCCGGGCCCGAGTACACGAAGTCGTAGAGCGAGTCGATGTCCTCGCCGAGGTAGCCGCCCGGGGACCGGATCAGCCCGTGGGACCGGTAGTAGTGCCAGTACGAGGTGTTGGGGGCCACCGGGATGATCGCCTCGAGCCCCTCGACCCCGGTGGTGGCGGCGGCCAGCGGCAGGGTCCCGTTGAACGATGTGCCGGTCATGCCGACCCGCCCCGCGGACCAGTGGGCGAAGACCTCCTCCTCTCCGTCGGCGGTGGTGAAGCCCCTGGCGCGTCCGGTGAGCCACTCGATGACCGCCCTCGGGGCCAGCGACTCGTTGATCCCGCCCATCGTGGGGCACCCCTGGCTGAGCCCCGTACCCGGTGCCTCCGAGTGCACGACCGCGAAGCCGCGCGGGACCCATGTCGCCACGTGCGAGTTCGAGATCCCGATCCCCCGGTCCCCCCGGTGTGCCACGTGGGGCTGCGGTCCCCGGGGCGGCGGCTCGGTGTAGAGCTCGTGGCGGACGTCCCAGAGAATGTCCTGGACGCTCGCCGTTCCGGCGTAGTATGGGCTCGTCTCGTAGATGACCGGCACACGGTAGCCGTGGCTCTCGGTCTCGGCGGGCCGCACCACGCTCACGTGCACCCGGTCGGGGCGCCCGGTGCCGTCGGAATCGATGGCGGCCTCGACCCAGAGCCGCTCCCGGATCCAGCGGGTGGAATCGGCGAAGGCCTCGACCACGACGGCCTGGCCGTTCTCGATCACGAGCCCGTTGGCCTCGGGGGTCCAGTCGTCGGGAGCCGTGGCGGGGTCTCCTGCCGGAGCGGGTCCCGCGGCGCCGTCGGCGGAACAGGCGGCCGCGACGAGGAAGGCGGCGGGCACGACGAGGCGGGCCACCGCGGGGAGGGGGATGCGCGTCATTCGGGTCTCCAGGGTTCGTGGCTCCGGAAGGGGGAGCCGGACGGGGACAGTCCCACCGCCGGGGCCGCCGGGATCTCCCTGAGCCTGTGCACGGGGAGCAGCCCTCCTACCCGCTTCTCGGCGGCGAAGAGCCCTTCCGATGCAAAGGAGTCGATGTCCTCGGGCTCGAGGAGGGCGAAGGCGAGCCCCGCCATCGGCTGCGAGGCGCGGACGAGGTAGGCGCCCCGGGGAAAGCGATGGGTCCGCTCCTGGGTCGTGGTCCATACGGCGCGCTCGAAGTACCCCTCGTCGGTGGCGGAGGCCACGTGGATCGAGTCCACCCTGAAGCTTTCCACCCCCTGCTCGATGGGATCCTCGATCCACTCCACCTCGAGGCCGTGGCGGAGGAGGCGTTCCGCCAGGTCGCCGCGGTGGGCCTCGAGGAGATAGCCCACGGGCCGCGGCCGGACCACGATGCCCACGATCCGGTCATGGAAGGGGACCCTCAGGTCGAGCAGGGTCCCCGTGGGCTCGAAGCCCGTGCCGTCGGCCCGCCTTCGCATCTCCGGAGACCGGTACGCCACGGTGTCGCCCACCTCGAACCCGGCCCGGACCACGATGGTGTCGGCCGGATCCCACCGGCTTCCGAGCCGAGCGTTCTCGGCCCGCCCCTCGGCGACGGCGGCCATCACCTGAGCGGCGTTCTCGACGGCCCAGCGAGAGAGACCCTCCATGGCGAGGAACTGCCAGCGCGCACGCTCCTCGATCCGGAGGCTCGGATCGGCGTCGCGGCGGCTCTCGTAGAGGAGACTCACCGCCCCCCGCACTCCGCCGTAGCTTCGGAGAATGCGGACGCCGTAGCCGGCCGCGGAGATCCCCTCCTCGGGTATGCGGGTTGGGTCGGAGGGAAGTAGGTGGTAGGGGAAGTAGCTGTAGCCGGCGTTCTCGATGGCGCGGCGCACCGCCTCGGTGGCCGGCCCCGCCGCCATCTCGCGCACCGCGGCGGGCGTCGACAGGTGGCTCGGGTGCAGCGCGTAGAAGTCGTAGGCGTGGGCGCCGGTCAGCTCGTGCGCATCCACCGTGACATGCGGACGCCAGGGTGTCAGGATCTCCTGGACCACCGCCCGCGACTCGGGGTTCACGAGGCGGGCGTAGTCCCGGTTCACGTTGTGGCCTGCGGGGTTCGTCCGGGTACCGCCCTCGCCCGC
>JBJHBX010000080.1:0-9690 GCA_050485725.1 Gemmatimonadales bacterium
GATAACCCCTGTCAGGGGTCCGAGCAGTCGCGCTGGTAGCCGCACGAAAGGCAGAGCAGCTTGCAGTGCCGGTCCAGCATCGGCGCGCCGCAGAGGTCGCAGCGGTACGCAGGCTCGGAGGAGGGGGGATGCGACCCCCCGGGCCCGGGCTCGCGCCCGGGGCGCGCGGGCGGGTCCTCGGGCCGGCTCATCCCTCGCCTGGAGCGTCTTCGGGGAGCGCCACCGCCGGCCTCCGATCGGGCCCCGCGCCTGGCAGGGCGACCCGGTCGATCCCCTCGGCCAGGTACGCCCGCGACAGGCGGACGTAATGCTCGGCGCTTCTTCCGACCCAGTCTGCCGCCGAACCCTCGAGCGACTTCCGGACTTTCCCCGGCACCCCGGCCACGACGCTCCGGTCCGGAATGCGCGCCTTCTCGAGGATCACCGTGCCGGCGGCCAGGAGGCATTCCCGGCCGATGACCGCCTCCTGCAGGATCACCGCGTTCATTCCCACGAGCGTCCGGTCGCCGATCTCGCAGCTCTCGAAGATCGCGCCGTGCCCCACCGTGACCCCGGTCCCCACCACGGTCGGCCCCCAGTCGCCGACGTGGACCACGGCGCCGTCCTGGATCGAGCTCTCGGGACCGATCACGATCGGATGTTCCGGGTGGTCGCCCCGGAGCACCGCGCCGAACCAGATGCTCGCCTTCGATTCGACCCGGACGTCGCCGATGAGGACGGCGGTCGGCGCCACGAAGGCGTCGTCGGCGATTCGGGGGCGCCTTCCCCGAAAGGGCAGGATGATGGCCATGTTGAGCGGGTCCGGGAAGCGGTTGGCATGGGCGCGACCGGCCCCAGCGCGGGGAACCCTTGCGCAGGAACCGGGATCTCAAGGATCGTAGAGCGCGATCATCGACGCCTGAACTTCCCCACGACGGCGGGACGCGGCAACCCGGGCCCACGCGTCCATGGCCCGGCGTCGGCCCCCCGATCCGAGGATCCATCCATGCGACTCCGGCATCCCCTGCGCCTCGCGGCCCTCCTGGCCGTCGGCAGCCCGTTCCTGACGGCCTGCCTCGACTCGACGGGCCCCGAGCCGGTCCGCGACGTGCCCATCGAGGAGGTCGAATTCGCCTCGAGCCTCGGCATCGACCTGGGCGACTTCAACCGCCAGGAGAGCGGCATCTGGATCCGCGAGGACGCCCCCGGCGAGGGCAACGCCATCCTGGCCGGACAGCAGGCCGGGATCCACTACTCGGGCTGGGTCTGGAACGGCGACCAGTTCGACCGGGCGCAGGAGGAGGACGGTCCCCCGGTGCAGTTCATCCTGGGCTCGCCCGGACCCATTGCCGGGCTCAGCCAGGGGGTGCTCGGGATGCGCATCGGCGGCCAGCGCACCGTGCTCGTGCCCCCGGTCCTGGGCTTCGGAGGGGTCAACCTGCCCGGAATTCCGGCGAACTCGTGGCTGGTGCTGGAGCTCCGGCTGATGCTTATCGATGGAAGCGACGGCACCGGGAACGGCGGCGAAGGCGGGGGGAACGGTTGATCCGGTCGCGCTCGCTGGCCGCAGGGGGGGCGCTGGCGCTCGCGGCCTGCTCCGGCTTCGACCTGGGCCCCGAGCCCGAGCCCATTCCCAGCTTCGAGCAGGTCGTCTTCGCCGAGGCCCTCGGCATCGATCGCGAGGCGTTCACCGCCTCGGGAGGGATCTGGATCCGTGACCATGCGCCGCCGGGGGGCAACGGCGACGGGAACGGCGATCCGCCCCCCGAGCCCGGCGACCCGGCCGCCACCGGAGACGTGGTCCGATTCTGGTACGAGGGCTGGGTCTCCGACGGCACCCCCTTCGACGCCCGGCTCCCGGCGTCGGGCTCGCCCGCCGCGCTCCGGCTCGGGGTACCGGGGCCGATCCCGGGGCTCGCGGCGGCGCTCACCGGCATGCGCGAGGGGGGCGTGCGCACCGCCATCCTCCCCCCGAGCATGGGGTTCGGCGCGGTGGGGGCCGACCCGGTCCCCCCGAACGCCTGGCTCGTGCTGCGCCTGGAGCTGGTCGAGATCGATTCGCCCGGAGAGGACGAGGGCTGACCCCGGCCCGGCTCAGCCCCCGGCGCCCTCCTCGGCCACCGCGCCGGCGCCCGACTTGCGGAGGCGTGCCCGAAGGACCTGCGTCTCGGACGCCTCCAGGATCTCGATCTCGAGCCCCGGGAGCTCCAGCAGCTCGCCTGATGTCGGAACGCGTCCCATCTCCTCCAGAATGAAGCCGTTCAGCGACCGGTGCTCGAGCTGCGGAAGGGAGAGGTTGAAGGCGTAGTTCATCTCGCGGAGCTCGATCCCCGCATCGACCTCGATCTCGTCCTTCGACACGCGGACAAGCATCTCCTCGGTCACGTCGCGCTCGTCCTCGATCTCGCCCACCAGCTCCTCGAGCACGTCTTCCAGCGTCACGAGCCCGTCGGTGCCGCCGAACTCGTCGGCCACGATCCCCATGTGAAGGCGCCGGGCCTGGAAGTCGCGGAGCAGGATGGGGAGGGGGAGGGAGCCGGGTATGAAGAAGGGCTCCCGGGCGAGCCGCTTGAGCGTCAGGTTCCGTCGTCCCGCGACCCACGCCTCGTAGGCCTCGCGGATGTAGAGAATGCCGGTGATGTCGTCGATGCTCTCGCCGTAGACCGGCACACGGGAGTAGGGCACGGTGTGGAGTTCCGGAACGATCTCCTCGAGCGGAAGCGCGTCGCTCCACGCCAGGATGTCGACCCGGGGGGTCATGACGTCCCAGGCCGCGAGCTCGTCCATGCGGAAGACCCGTTCGACCAGCTCGTGCTCGGCCTCGTCGACGACGCCCTGCCGGCGGCCGAGCTCCGAGATCTCGCGAACCTCGCGTTCGTCGCGGGTCTCGGGCTCGTCGCCGTTTCCGCGCTGGAGGAGCTCGTCGATGCGCAGGAAGGGGGCCAGGAAGGGGCGCACGATCCGCTCCAGCGCGAGGAGCATGGGGGCCGTGCCGAGGGCCAGCCGGATCGGCCGCCTGGAGCTGACGAGGCGGGGAAGGCCTTCGGCCACGAGGAGCACACCCAGCACCGCTGCGGGAATGCCGATGGCCATGCCCGAGGTGCCGCGCAGGGTCGCGGCTGCGACGAGGAGCGCCACCGCCGCCATGTTGAAGAAGGTGCTCGTCAGGAGGACCGATGCCCGCACCGTGGCGGCCCGGTCGTGGGCCTCCTGGAGCCGCTCGGCCCGGCGGAAGCCTTCCTCGCGAAGGGTGCGCAGGCGGGCCGGCCCCACGCCGTAGACGGCGGCCTCCGCCGCCGAGAGAATGGCGGATCCGATCAGGAGGAACGCCGCCGACCCCAGCAGAAGCGCCATCAGCGGGCGCCTCGACTCGGAGGGTGGTCTTCTCCCTCGGACCGACTTCTTCGCGGTTTCACCTCTCGATCTCCTTCAGGAGTTCCTCGATCACGTCGCGGGCCGAGACCCCATCGGCCTCGGCGTCGAAGGAGGGCAGCACGCGGTGTGCCAGCACGGCGGGCGCGACCGCGCGAACGTCGTCGATGGAGGGCACCGGCTCGCCCCTCGACGCCGCCCTCGCCTTGGCGCCGAGCACGAGCGCCTGGCTTGCCCGGGGACCCGCACCCCAGGTCACGTAGCGCCCGGTGACCCGGGCCGCGGCCTCGTCTTCGGGGCGGGTGGCGCGCACGAGGCGCACGGCGTAGGTGGCCACCGAGGGCGCCACCGGAATCCGCCTGACGAGCCCCTGGAGCGCCAGCAGGCGCTCGGCCTCCACCACCGGGGTCACGCGGGTGATATCCTCGCCGGTGGTGCGGAGTGCCACCTCGATCTCCTCCTCGCGGGAAGGATAATCGATCCGGAGCTCGAACATGAAGCGGTCGAGCTGTGCCTCGGGAAGGGCGTAGGTCCCCTCCTGCTCGATGGGATTCCGCGTGGCCAGCACGAAGAAGGGAGAGGGGAGCGGGTGCGTGCGCCCCCCCGCCGTCACCGCCCGCTCCTGCATGGCCTGCAGGAGCGCCGCCTGCGTCTTCGGCGGCGTGCGGTTGATCTCGTCGGCCAGCACCACGTTGGCGAAGACCGGGCCATGGACGAAGCGGAAACCCCTGCGGCCCGTGCCGCGCTCCTCCTCCATGACCTCGGTGCCGGTGATGTCGGTGGGCATCAGGTCGGGGGTGAACTGGATCCGAGAGAAGGCCAGGTCGAGGGCCTCGGCCAGCGTCGAGATCAGGAGCGTCTTGGCGAGCCCCGGGACCCCCACCAGAAGGGCGTGCCCCCCCGAGAGGAGGGCCAGGAGCAGGCCGTCGACCACCTCGTGCTGCCCGACGACGCGGCGGCCCACCTGCGCGCGGAGCGACTGGGCGAGGGCGGCGGTCTCGGCGAGGAGCTCGACGTCGGAATCGCGAACGCCCGGGCCCGGGCGTACGCCCGGCCCGACGTCGCGGGGGGAATCGAGAAGGGGGGCCGGTTCCGCCACGCGGGACACGTCCTCGGCTGTCGTTGGAAGTCGGGGTTCGATCCCCCCTACCCGGCTCGCGTGCACGGGGGTCCCGGGTGTTCACGGTACGGGGCTCGGCGCTCCTTCGCCAGCGCCCCTCCGGCGGCATCGCGAGGCGGCCTTCCACGAGCTCCCGCAACGGACGCATCCGGGGCTCGATCCGGGGCCGTATCCGAGCTTGCGAAATTTTTCACAAGCGCCTAGGTTAGCAGGCTGCAAGCTGTCTGGTAACGAAACCGGGGCCGGCGAAACGCGATGACGCGCGACGAGGGCGAGGGGAAAGGGGGTCCCGAAGACTCCCCGCTGGTCCACCTGGCGCAGTACTCCGGGCACGGGCTGACGATCGCGCTCTCGACGGGGCTCTTCCTCGCCGCAGGCTGGTGGCTCGACGGAAAGGTGGGCACGCGTCCGCTCTTCACCATCGTCGGGGCGCTGACCGGTGCGGCGGCCGGGTTCTGGAGCGTGCTCCAGCACCTTCTCTTCCTCCCGCGCGAGCGGGAGGCGGAGGCCAGGAGGCGGGAAGAGGAGAAGGGCCGCGCGAGGGACGACGGCGCATGAGTCGGCGCTTCCTTCGCCTTCCCCGCTACGTCGCGCTGGTGCTCGGGGTCGTGATCCCGGTGCTGGCCCTGGCCCTGGCCTTCCCGGCCGGGGGCCGGCGAACCGGGCTCCTCGCGGCGGCGGGGGTGGCGGGCGTGGTGCAGGTGGGGGCTTTCGCCCTCGTGCTGCGCTTCCGGGACCGGCCGAACGGCTTCCTGGGCGCTTGGCTGGCAGGCACCTTCCTGCGCCTCGGGGCGCTGGGGGGGATGGCGGCTGCGGTATGGCGGCGGGAGGATCTGGACCCCGCCTGGACATTGCTGGGACTCGTGGGACTGTTCTTCGTCCTGCACCTGCTGGAGCCCGTCGCGCTCCGGGGTGCGGATCCTGAACCGGAAACCGGAACCGAGAGCGGATGAACGCCACCGCCAACGCGGCCACCGAGATCGCCGCGCAGGAGTCCGCCAATGCGGGCGCCTTCGACCTGGGCTCGATGCTCATGGGGAAGGTCTCCGACGGCAACTACATCGACTTCGCCGGCTGGAAGCTCTACCTGCCCCAGTTCGACCCGATCCAGCTCGGTGCATTGACGCTGGACCTCTCCCCGACGAAGAACGTCGTCTTCATGATGCTGGCCGGGGTGCTCTGCCTGGTCACGATGGGTGCGGTGGGGCGGACCTACCGCCGGATGGAGGCGGGCGAGGCCCCCACCGGGTTCGCGAATGCCGTCGAGGCGGTCATTCTCTTCTTCCGCGACAACGTGGTGCGGGCCAACATCGGCCACGGTGCGGACCAGTTCGCGCCGTTCATCCTGACGCTCTTCTTCTTCATCCTGTACATGAATCTCCTGGGGCTCATCCCCTTCGGAGTCTCGTCGTCGGCCTCGCTCTCGGTCACCGCGGCGCTGGCCTTCCTCGCCTTCCTCTGGATCGAGGTGGCGGGGTTCCGCGCCCTGGGCCCTGCGGGCTACGCGCGCACGATCTTCTACGCCCCGAAGGGACTGCCCCCGGCGGGACAGGCCGTCATGATGCTGATCATGACCCCGGTCGAAGCCATCGGGAAGCTCACGAAGCCCTTCGCGCTCGCCATTCGTCTGTTCGCGAACATGACGGCGGGCAAGATCCTGATCCTGTCCCTGCTGGGACTGGTGTTCGTTTTCGCCGAACTCACCGTGGCCCGCTGGGGCGTTGCGGGGGGGGCGGTGGTGATGGCCACGGCCATCACGCTGCTGAAGGTGTTCGTCTCTTTTCTGCAGGCGTTCATCTTCTCCATGCTCACGGCCGTGTTCATCGGCCTCATCCGCCATGCCCACTGAGGGGCGTGGCGGGTCGTCGTCACGGGGTCCGCAAGGGCCCGTGAGGTTGCCGCTCGCAGGTTCGCTCACAGCGGTTGACATCAACACACTCCAAGTCGAAACGGAGACACAATGCTGAACTCCACCCTTCTCGTCGCGCAGGAAGTGGTCGGCGTCATGGGGCCCGATGCGGCCCAGAACTACCTCAGCCTGCTGGGTGCCGCTCTCGCCGTCGGCCTCACCGTGATCGGTGCGGCGGTCGGAATCGGGATGATCGGCTCCTCGGCGGTGCAGGGCATGGCCCGGCAGCCTGAGGCCTCGGGGAACATCCAGACCTCGGCCATCATCCTGGCGGCCTTCATCGAGGGTGCTGCGCTCTTCGCCCTGGTGATCACGCTGCTCTACAAGCTGCTCTGACCTGGGGTTCGGACCCCGAGCGGCGGAACGCCACTTCCGGCGTTCCCGAAGAACTGGACCTGAATCCGGTGAACACCCGGCTCCCGCGACCGGGCCCCTCTCCCATCCGGGGAGCGGGCCCGGCCGGGGGTCCGACGACCGATCCCAAGGCGAATTCATGAAGATTCCCGGAATCGCAGCGAAGGCGGCCCTGGCGGTCGCCGCGCTCCTGGCGGTTTCGCCAGCGACCCTCCTCGCCGCCGACGAGAATGGTGGGGGCGGGCTCTTCTCGGTGGACCCGGGGTTGAGCATCTGGACCATCGCGGTCTTCCTGCTCGTGCTCTGGGTGCTCAGGCGCTTCGCGTGGGGCCCGATCCTGGGCGCCCTCGATGCCCGGGAGGCCGGCATCCGGGGGTCCATCGACGATGCCACGGCGATGCGGGCCGAGGCTGCGGCGCTCCTCGAGGAGCACAGGAAGCAGCTTGCCGACGCACGCCGGCAGGCGCAGGAGATCGTGGCCGAGGGGCGGAGCGCCGCCGAGCGGCTGGGTCGCGAGATCCAGGACAAGGCCCGGCAGGAGGGCGACCGCATCGTCGAGCGGGCCCGTGCCGAGATCGAGCGCGAGAAGGACGCGGCGCTGGCCGAGATCCGTGCCGAGTCGGTGGAGCTGGCGCTGGCCGCCGCATCCCGACTCCTTCGCGAGCGGCTCACCGACGACAAGGACAGGGCGCTCGTGAGGGGCTTCCTTGCCGAGATCGAGTCGCCGGCGGCGGAGGCCTGAGGTGCGCGGAGAGACCATCGCCCGGAACTACGCTTCGGCGCTCTTCGAACTCGCCGTTCGCGACGGGAGCGAGGAGGCGTACGGGGGCGCACTCGACGTGGTGGTGGAGCTCCTGGACTCGGTTCCCGGGTTCCGGCAGCTCCTCGAGACCCCGCGCATCGAGGCGCATCGCAAGAAGGAGGTCCTGCGTGACGCCTTTGGCGGGCGCGTTCCGGACCGCGTGATGAATTTCCTTCTCCTCGTGGTGGACAAGCGCCGCCAGCGGATCCTCCCGGAGATCGCCGCCGAGTACCGCGGCCTCCTGGACGAACGGCTGGGTCGCACCCACGTGGAGGTGCAGGTTGCCCGCCCCCTGGGCGAGGGCGAGCTCGGCGAGATCGCCGCCGAACTCTCCCGCATCCTCGGAAAGGAAGCGCTCCCCCACGTCCGGGTCCGTCCCGAACTTCTGGGTGGCATCGTCTTCCGGAGCGGGGACACGATCTTCGACGGGTCCGTGCGGCGCAGGCTGCAGCGGATGCGACGGCAGCTCATGACCACCGACGTGTCGACGGACGAAGGATAACGAGAGACCCATGGCCAACTCCGAATCGCAGCTCCGCGCGAGCGAGATCAAGGGCGTTCTGCTGAACGCCATCGACAACTACCAGGACGCCCTCCAGGCCGAGGAAGTCGGCCAGGTCCTCGAGGTGAAGGACGGGATCGCCCGCATCTACGGCCTCATGAACGCCATGGCGTCGGAGATGCTCGAGATCACGCCGAGCGGCGGCGGCGAGCCGGTCACGGCGCTGGCGCTGAACCTCGAGGAGGACAACATCGGCGCCGTGATCCTGGGCGACTGGACCCAGCTCCACGAGGGGAACGAGGTCCGCCGCACCGGCCGCGTGCTCGAGGTCCCGGTCGGTTCGGGGTACCTGGGCCGGGTCGTGAACCCCCTCGGCGAGCCCGTCGACGGGGCCGGCCCCATCGATCCCATCGAGGGCTCCCGGATGATCGACATCGTGGCACCGGGGATCGTGGCGCGGCAACCGGTGGGCGAGCCGCTCCAGACCGGGGTCAAGGCCATCGATGCGATGATCCCCATCGGCCGCGGGCAGCGCGAGCTGATCATCGGCGACCGTTCGACGGGAAAGACCGCGATCGCCATCGACACGATCATCAACCAGAAGGGGCAGGACGTGGTCTGCGTCTACTGCGCCGTCGGTCAGCGTGCCGGAAAGGTCGCCTCGGTGGTGGAGACGCTCCGGGAGCACGGTGCCCTCGACTACACGATCGTGGTCGCGGCGAACGCCTCGGACCCGGCCCCGATGCAGTACATCGCCCCCTACTCGGCCACCGCGCTGGCCGAGCACTTCATGTGGCAGGGGAAGGCCACCCTCGTGGTCTACGACGACCTTTCGAAGCAGGCCCAGGCCTACCGCCAGCTCTCGCTGATCCTGCGCCGACCCCCGGGGCGCGAGGCCTACCCCGGCGACGTGTTCTACCTGCACTCCCGGCTCCTGGAGCGCGCCGCGAAGCTCTCCGACGAGCTGGGGGGCGGGTCGCTGACGGCGCTCCCGATCATCGAGACGCAGGCGGGTGACGTGTCGGCGTACATCCCGACCAACGTGATCTCGATCACCGACGGACAGATCTTCCTCGAGCCCGACCTCTTCTACTCGGGCGTGCGACCGGCGGTGAACGTCGGGATCTCGGTCTCCCGGGTGGGAGGTGCTGCGCAGATCAAGGCCATGAAGAAGGTGGCCGGCCGCCTGCGGCTGGACCTGGCCCAGTTCCGCGAGCTCGAGGCCTTTGCGCAGTTCGGCTCGGACCTGGATGCCGCCACGCAGCGGCAGCTCGCCCGGGGCGAGCGCACCGTCGAGGTGCTGAAGCAGCCCCAGTACCGGCCCATGCCCGTCGAGCAGCAGGTGGCGGTGATCTACGCGGTGACGAACGGGCTGATCGACCAGGTGCCCGTGAACCGCGTCCGCCAGTGGGAGGAGGGCTTCCTGGACTTCCTCGATGCGCAGCGCAAGGAGGTCCTTGACGGCATCCGCGAGCAGAAGGCGCTTTCGGAAGCGCTCGAGGGCCAGCTCCGGCAGGCCATCGCCGATTTCGGCGCCCGCTTCGAGGCGGAGCAGGGGGCGGCGGCCTGAGGCTCGGTCCCGAGCCCACGGCCTCGCATCCGCATCCCTGAACCCCAACCGGCGAGGAGGACGAACACACCGTGTCGCAGTC
>JBJHBX010000081.1:0-9676 GCA_050485725.1 Gemmatimonadales bacterium
CTTCTGCCCCGAGGTGGGCGGCGCTGTGGAAGGAAGAGCAACCTTTCATGCACACCGCAGCCCATGCCGGTACACCTGGATTGACCACGTGTCGTCATACGCCCGCGTGGTGACGAGCACCCTCCCCTGATGAACGTCGCGAATGCGGAACATGGGCTGCTCCACCTCCAGGACCTCGTGGGTCTCGTTTGAGAGGTCGATGCCGAGGATCCGGGAGCTCGTGCCGTCGTAGGAGTCCCGGTACATGAAGCCCGAAAGGAACACACAGTTCCCGTCGGACCAGATGTTCATGATCTCGGGGGCCGCATCCGGGATGACGTTCAGCCTGTCGAAGTTGAGGGCCATCTCCCGTGCGCGCCGCGCTCTCGACGCCTGCCGCCACAGCTGGACGAAGTCGGGGTCCCGGACCATGGCGATATCGAACTGCAGATCGACCTGGTACTGCACGGCATCCGGGCCCAGCGGCGGTCGAAAGGACTGCCAGCGGATCCAGCGGGTCGCCTCTCCGGTCGGGTCGCGGGGCATGATCCGAACGTATGCGGAGTCTCCGTGGGTGACGGCGACATGGTGCTCCGAGCCGGAGATCCGCAGGCGCCCCGCGTACAGGTCCTGGGCGGTCCAGGTCCCGTGGATCTCGGTGTAGCGTGTCCGCGGCGCGGGGTAGCGGGCGATGGTATCCACCACCTGCGCATCCAGGTCGTATAGGATCGCCGCCGTCCACAGGTCCTCGATGGGAACGCCCACCCCGGCGTCTGGCTTCCGTCGCTCGTCGTCCTGGAGGATGTGCACGAAGTGGTCGGTATCCAGGCGGACCAGGCGATCGGAGATGTACTCGACCGTCATCTGAACCGGCTCCCAGACCATGGGGGGGTGGCGGAAGAGTGCGAAGGTCCAGTCCCCTGGGACCGGGATCGGCACGCTCGCGCGCGGCGCACCATCCTCCTCGAAGACCTGAAAGGCCCTGCTCAGGCTGGCCCCCCAGGTGACGATGTGGCTCCCGGTGCTCAGGACGGCATAGACCAGACCCGTTTCGCCGGGACCAGGCCCGGGCCCGACGATGCGGTGGGGTGTCGCGCCGGGCCCGTCCAGGAGGAGGACCTGGTCCGAAATCCAGTCCGCGATCACGAGCCCCTGATCCCCATGGAGGCGGATGTCTCCGATGCTGCCCACCGATTCGAGATCGAGACTCGAGAACTCCCATTCGAGCTCCATGGGCCGGGACGAAGCGAGCCCCATCGCGATCTCGTTCGGGGAATGGGAGAGCGTGATCTCCTCTGCAGTGAATTCCACCTCGAGGACGAGGGACTCAACCGGAGGGTGCTCAGAGCCACAGCCTCCCGTCAGGACCAGAGCCATGAGGAACCCGAGCCGGTTGCGGTCAAGGCCCTGCAGTCTGATCGCGCTCATCTGCGACTGGTGATGCGACGGGTTCGCGTACCTTGCCGGCCTGCTTTGATCCAAACACATGCGTCATGCAGTGGTTCGTAGCGCTCTATGGAGCTACTTGAAGCGAGGTGTACATGCCTGTATATCAAATGAGCGCCAGGAGCAGTATTGCGCAACTGGGTAACGGAGTGCATCGTACCCGAAGCGAGGGCAGAGGGATCGTCCTGATCAACAAGGAACGATTGATGTATGGATGCAGTGACCGTGGCTTCGCAGACATCCTCGGAAAAGCCACCTGATGCCGAAAGTATGCTCCGCCGGATGACTCCGCTATGCCTGATGTGACTCGAGCCGCGCAGGACCCCTCCGAGCGTTGGGGTGGCCTCCTGCTGGCCATTGGCATGCTCACCCTCCTCGTGAGCATTGCTCTGTACGTCTTCGTCCTCGGGAACCCGGAAGGCAGTGGGCCCGACGGGGCCATCACCAACCGGGACTTTGCCCGGCACATCACGACCCACGGCGTTCTCGTCCGATCGATCTGGTTCCACGAGATGGTCGCGTCGCTCCTCATCGCCTCTGCCGGTCTTGTCGTTGGCGGTCGCACCCCCCACCGGCAGAGCGCCTGGCCCATGGCCCTTCTCTGGACGGCCGTAGGCGTAGGCGCCACGATCCAGGTCGCCGGATACGGCCTGACGCTCGGTTCGTACTGGCATGCGACCGGCGTGGTCGAGACGGACCCGGCCTTCTTTGATGCGCTCCGCGGTGCCAGTTCGATGATTTTCGGCGTAGGAACGCTCGTGGTGATGGGCGGGCTTGCTCTCCTTCTCTTCGGAGAGGCGCGTTCGTCCGCCCCGTTGATCCTCCCCTCCATCGGATACGGCGGGGGAATCGCGGGGATCCTCGGCCTGGGCTATCCGATGGCCTTCATCACGGGGGTGGACGCGTTCCTGATAACCTCGCCGCTTGCCTTCCTCTTCTTTCCCGTCGTCATGTACCTCGGAGTGAAGATCTGGCAGCGCGGCCGCACCCCCACCGAGCCGGATGCCGCGGCGCGGAGCGAAGGATGAGCGGGATCGAGTCGCGGAGCCGGGAAGGAAGGGGATCCGGAGAGCGATTCTTCCTCATCATGGCCGTCGTTCTCCTGGCCATCACGGCGGTGGGCTTTGCACCCACGTTCTACCTTCGGTCCCTGTACGACGGACCCCCGCTCACGACGGTCCCGGTCGTGCATGGGGTCGTTTCGACCCTGTGGGTTCTCGTCTTCGTACTTCAGGTCTCCCTGGTCCATCGGTCCTGGGTGCGGTATCACCGTCGGATCGGGCCGGTGGCCGGCGCCATGCTGCTTTCGGCACCGTCCCGAGGCGCACAAGCGGCTCATGCTGCTGGCGACCGTCAGCATCATGGGCCAGCCGATCGTCCGGATCGGCTGGATCGATACGATCCGCATCAGCGACGTCCGGGTCACCAACGATGCGATCTATGCGTTGGCGGGGTTCGTCATTCTCCTGGGGACGATGGTTGCGTATGATGTCCGGAGTCGGGGAAGGCCGCACCGAGCCGTGGCGCTTGGTGCTCCCGGGCTGCTGGTGGCACTGATCCTGAGCGGCGTTCTCGTCCCCGGAACCGAGTTGGGCAGGCGCTTCATCCTGTGGTGGGGAGGGCTCTGACCAACATGAGTTCCTCGAGTCGTCTCCGGATTCTCATGGCGCGGTGACCCCTCAGGACCCCGCGGACCCGATGCCGAAGCCGGTGCAGGTGCCCGCGTACGTGGCGAGTCCATCTCCCTCGGGGGTCATGCCGGTTCCCACGACCTCGAGATGACACTCCCACCAGCTGCCGGGGTGAGGCGACGACTGGCTCCGACCCAGATGAACCTGTCCGAGGGTCTCGCCACTTGCGAGGTCGACCTCGAACCGGAACGAATCGTCGTAGAGCACCACGGGCTCACTCCCGCTGATCGTGCCGCTGAAGAACTGCACCCCCGTGTTCACGAGGGTCTGCGTGGAGGGGTTGACCACGGTCGTGGGGTGGTAGAGCACGTAGCCGTTCACGTCGCCGGAGAGGCGGATGATGTCGGTGGTACGCGTGACGATCGTGCCATCGACCGGGGACTCCGAGTGGGTGATCGACGTGGTGAAGGAGTGGACGGCCTCTCCTGAGACCGGGATCGTCACCTCGCCGCCTGCGGCCAGCCCGTTCAGTGGGGTCTCGGAGTCGCATACAGCCGTCAGGAGTGCAAGGGCGGCGAGGAGCGCGTACGCGCGGGTTCCGTGATGGGTGCGGGAGCGGTTCATGCCTGGGTTCTCCATCTCGAGTCGGGGAGGCCCCCTCGAAGGGCCCCTCATCCTCTCCACACGAACTTTGAATCGAGGGGGCCATCCGCTCTCGGGCTGCGCCGCACCGCGGGTTGCGCGAAGCGACCCCACCGCCTCAGATCAGGTATGGACCACACGGACCTGACCCGGCTGCTTGATCGCGCAGGCGCAGGCGATCCCAACGCCTGGAATGCCGTGTTCGAGCGTGTGTACGACGAGCTCCAGCTCCTGGCCCGCCGGCAGCGGGGCCGGTGGTCGGGTGACCTGACATTGAACACCACCGCGCTCGTCCACGAGGCGTACCTGAAGCTCGAGGGCGCCGAAGCGCTCTCGATACGGGGCCGAAGCCACTTCTTTGCACTAGCCTCGCGGGCCATGCGCCAGATCCTGTGCAACCGGGCACGGGACCAGCGGGCGCTCAAGCGAGGCGGGCGCCAGGTGCCGGTAACCTACGACGACGCAGGCGCTGCCGGGGTCGCTGGACCCGATCACGAGGGCCTCCTTCGGGAGCTGGACGATGCGCTCGGTCGCCTCGAGGCACTCCACCCCCGGGCGGCACGCGTGGTCGAGTGCCGCTTCTTCGGCGGACTCACCGTGGTGGAGACCGCCGACGCACTCGAGGTCTCCCCCCGGACCGTCAAGCGGGAATGGCGATTCGCCCAGGCATGGTTGCAGGGCGAGATGGCGGGGAGCGGACCCGGTCGCACCGCGGCTCTCGACGCGGAACGACCCGCATGACCGAGCCCGGCCCGATCATCGGCGCATCGCCCGATCAGCCGGATGGGGACCACACATTGGTCCGCCACTTCGGCCGGCTGGTAGAGCTTCCCGCCGGCGAGCGGGCGGCGATTCTCAACGCCCTGGAAATCTCCCCGGACCGTCGCAAGGAGCTGGAGCGACTCCTGGCGCTCGATGCCCGGACCCCCGCGTGGCTGGATACGCTCGCCGCCCAGATCCTGCCCCCTGCATTGGACGACCTGCGACAGGGGACCTCGCTCCCCCATGAGCTGGATGACGACCACTGGGAGTTTCTCGGGACCATCGGTGCGGGCGGGATGGGCGTGGTCCACAAGGCCAGGGACCGCAGGCTGGACCGGGTCGTGGCCCTCAAGTTCCTGCCCTTCGATCACCGGCGCGACCCCGCGGCCCGGGAGCGCCTCCTTGCGGAGGCCCGCGCGGCCTCGGCGCTGGATCACCCATCCATCGGGGTCATCCATCAGCTCGGGGTGACGGGCGAGGGGAAGGGAGGAGCGGAGGGTGTTCGGGCAGGACAGCCGTTCATCGCCATGGCCTTCTACGAGGGCGCGACCCTGGCGGAGCTCGCGGCCCGAGGCCCCGTTCCGCTCGGGACGGTGCTCGACTGGGGGACCCGGATCGCCGACGGTCTCGGCCATGCGCACCGGGCTGGCATCGTGCACCGAGACCTGAAGCCCTCGAACGTGATCGTCACCGACGACGGCCGTGTGAAGATCCTGGACTTCGGGATCGCCGCCCTTCGCGGGGAGCGCCCGGGTGCGTCCGGGACGTGGGCCTACATGAGTCCGGGGCAGCTCGAGGGCCGTCCCGCGATACCGGAGGACGACGTCTGGTCCCTGGGGGTGGTCCTCTCGGAGCTCCTTTCCGGCGACCGGACAGGTGATCGCCCACTTCAGTCGCTGCCCGCCGGCCTTCCCGAGGCCCTCGTGGGGCTTCTCGGACGCTGCCTCGACGAAGACGCCTCGCGTCGCCCCCCCGACGGAGGGGCCGTCGCCGCGGAGCTCCGGGGGATCGTGCGGGCGCGGACCGAGCGGGCCGGGCGCGAGGCGGGAGGTGCGCCGCCCCGCGTCGCCGTTCTTCCCTTCGCGAACGTGGGATTGTCCCGCGAAGACGACTGGTTCTCAGATGGCCTCACCGAGGAGGTCCTCGATCGCCTGGCCCGGGTCGACGGCCTGCGGGTCACGGGGCGGGCGTCCGCCATGCGGTTGAAGGGGCGGCTGCTCCCCGCAGACCAGGTCGCCCGGGAGCTCGAGGTCCGCTACCTGGTCGAGGGAGGCGTGCGCAGGGCCGAGGGCCGGATCCGGGTGAGCATCCGGCTCCTCGACACGGACGAGGATCGCTATCTGTGGACCGACACGGTCGAGGGAAAGGATTCAGAGGTCTTCGCGATCCAGGAGCGCGTGGCGATCGGGGTGGTCGAGGCCCTTCCGGTCGAACTCACCGGCCCGGATCGACGCGCGCTGGGCCGGCGTCCGATCGAAGAGGTGCGAGCGTGGGAATCGTACCTGCGGGCTCGAGCCGAGGCCTGGCGCTTCTCCGCAGAGGCGCTCGGTCGTGCCCGCCGTCACCTGCACGCCGCGCTGGAGGTCGTAGGCCCCAACGCCCTTCTCTACAGCACGCTCGGACACCTCGAGGCGATCTCGGTCGACGCGGGGGTCGCGGGCGGCCCGGAGGCCCTGGACCGGATCGACGATTTCGCCAATCGAACGGTCGAACTCGACCCGGAATCGGGGCGCGCGAGCTGGCTTCGCTCCTTTGCGGCCCTCCACAGGGGTGACATGGCCCGGGCCGTGCGGGCCGGGGAGCAGGCCATCGAGGCCCTCCCCCGCGACCCCGACGTGCTCGTGACGACCGGGTACATTCTGGCGCGGGTGGGGCAGACGAAACGGGCGTCCGCTCTCTTCGACACCGCGATCGAACTCGACCCGCTGACCCCGCTCAACCGGTGTATGCCCGGCTTCGTCGCCCTCCTCGAGGGTCGCTGGCGCGATGCGCTCGAGCCGTACCGGGTCATGCGCGAGATGGACCCCGACGCTCCGTTCACCATCACTTGTCACGGGTGGGCGCTTGCCTATGCCGACCAGGTGCCCGAGGCGATCGCGACGCTCGGCGAGGTGACCGAGCGCTTTCCTGGGACCGTTTTCGCTTCGTGGGCCGGGTCCCTCGCCGCAGGGCTGGCCGGGGACAAGGAAGGCGCCCTGGAGCGAATCAGTCCGGAGTTCGAGTCCGCGGCACGGGGGAGCGAAATGTTCGCGCGAGCTCTCACGCACTGCCGAGCCCTGGCCGGCGACGCCGCCGGCGGGCTGGAGGCGCTGCGGAAGATGGTCGAGCTCGGCATGCTCAATCTGCCCTTTCTCCAGGAGCACGATCGCCTCGCCGCCGAACTCCGAGTCGATCCGCGGTTCGACGCGATCCTGGTGGAGGCCAGACACCGACTGAAGCATGTCGGGCGCGACTGGAGTCCCGCCGGTTAAGTGGACACTCCGCTCTTGAGATGAAGGAGGTGTCCGCATCGCGCGGAGGGGACGCCGTGAGCCACCGCGCCCCCGGGGCAGGCGCGCCTCCGGAGCTTCGAGCCCGTCAAGGTCTACCCCTGGCCGCGTCGCTGACCGCCCCGCCCCCCGAGCTCCTTACATGATCCGGTTGAACCAGAGGAACGACAGGGTCCCGGCCAGGAGCATGAGGAGCGCGCCAACCCCGGCGAACCCGGCGGTGATCTCGACCCGCTCCCGCTCCATCATGAGCTGGGAGCTGAGCTCCTGGTAGACTTCGGCCAGGTCATCGCCCGTGGCGGCATGGAAGTAGCGCCCCCGGGTGATCTCGGCCACCTGGCGGAGCGTCTCCTCGTCGAGCTGCACCCGCATGCTGCGCCCCCCGAATCCCACGATCTCGCCGTCGCGGGAACCGAATCCCACGGTGAAGACCCGCACGCCCCGGTCCGCCGCCAGCCGCGCCACATCCACCGGGTTGGGGCCCGTGGTGGCCTGCCCGTCGGTGAGGAGCACGATGGCCGCCGTGGGATGGCTCCCGGGCTCCACGGGGCGGAAGGACTCCTCCATCGGCCGGGGTTCCCCGATGGGCACTCCCTGGCGGTTCACGTTCCGGAACCGGGGCCCGATGTCGAAGGTGGCCTCGGGAAAGAGGGTCTGGAGCGAGGCGAGGATGGCGCCCCCGAGGTTCGTGCCCCGCTGGAGCTGGAAGCGCTCGATGGCCGAGATCGCCGCCTCCCGGTCCGCCGTGGGCGACTGCACGAGCATGGCGGTGCCCGCGAAGGCCACGACGCCCACCCGGGTCCAGGCCGGCTGGGCCTCGATGAACTCGATGGCCGAGTCCTGGGAGGCGACGATCCGGTTCGGCGCCACGTCGGCCGCCCGCATGCTCCCCGACACGTCCATGGCCAGGATCACTGTTCCCTGCTGCGACGGGAGGGTCACGGTGGCCGCGGGCCGTGCCATGGCCAGCACCCCCGCGGTCCAGGCCAGGAGCAGGAGGAGCGGAGGTACGTGACGCCGGAAGCCGGGCCCTTTCCCCGCTGCCTCCCGCACCACGGTGAGGCTCGCGTAGCGGAGCACGGTCTTCCGCTTCCGCCCCAGCAGGTGGAGGTAGGCCCAGACCAGGAGGGGCACGGTCAGGAGGAGCCAGAGCATGGAAGGCCAGAGAAAGCTCATGAATGCGTTTCCTCGGGAGGCGTCTCTTCGGGGTGCGTCGACAGGTGGGTGGGAAGCCCGCCCCGGGCTGCGAACTGGCCCCGGGACCTGCGCAGGTCGGCGAATCGGACGATGGCCTCGGCCAGGTCACCCCCGGTGGAGAGCTCAAGGGCATCCACGCCGGCCTTGGCCAGGGTGGAGCGGACGGACGCCTCCCTCTCCCGTGCCGCCGCCTGGAACCGGGCCCGGAACCCCTCGTCGTGGGTGTCCACCAGGAGCTGCTCCCCGGTCTCGGCATCCTCCATCACCACGAGCCCCAGGTCGGGAATCGCCAGCTCCATGGGGTCGAAGAGGCGCACGGCCAGCACCTCGTGCCGGCGCGCGAGGCTCAGGAGCGGCGGTCCCCACCCCGGCTGGCTCACGAAGTCCGACACCACGAAGACCACCGACCGCCGCCGCAGAATGGGCGCGGCACCCCGGAGAAAGGCCCTCAGGTCCGTGACCCCCGGAGGGCCGTCGGCCCCGGTGGGCGGACGGTTGAGGATGCGGCTGAGGATGCGGAGGATCTGGGTCCGCCCGGCCCCGGGCGGGATGGGCAGCTCCATTCCCGCCCCGTAGAGGATGGCCCCCACCCGGTTGCCGTTCCGGCTCAGGAGGCGAGCCAGCGCCGCCACGAAGTCCAGCAGCACCGCCTCCTTCTTCACCGCCTCGGAGCCGAAGTCCACCGAGGGACTCACGTCCAGGAGGAACCAGGCCGTGATCTCGCGGTCCTCGTGGAACTCCCGCACGTGCGGCGTGAGGACCCGGGCGGTGACATTCCAGTCGATGTGGCGCACATCGTCGTGGAACTGGTACTCGCGGAGGTCCGCGAGGTCGAGCCCCGTGCCCCGGAAGAGGGTCCGGTGATCGCCGTGGAGCACCCCGTCCAGCCGCCGCAGGACGGTCCACTCCACCCGGCGGAGGATGGCCTCAGGATCCCGCGAGGGCTCGGGCATGACGCTCCAGGGGCTTCTCGGGGGGCGGGGTGCGTTCCATGATGCGATGCAGGAGACGGTCCGCCGTAAGGTTCTCGGCAAGCGCCTCATACGACAGGATGATGCGGTGGCGGAGGACGTCGGGAGCCAGGTCCGTCACATCCTCCGGAAGGAGGTAGTCACGGCCCCGGAGAAAGGCCAGCGCCCGCCCCGCCTCGATGAGCTGGATCGTTCCCCGGGGGCTTGCCCCCCAGGAGATGTAGCGAGCGAGCTCACCCAGGCCCGCCGCCGACGGGCTCCGGGTGGCGGTCACAAGGCGCACGGCGTAGCGGATCAGCGATGGGTCCACGTACACGGCGCGGCACGCCGTCTGGAGCCGCTCCAGGTCGCCGGTGGTGGCCACCGGGACCACCGCCGTGGACGGCCCCGTGACCCGCTCCACGATGACGAATTCCTCGTCGGGGTCCGGGTAGTCCACGAGGACCTTCATCATGAACCGGTCCACCTGGGCCTCGGGAAGGGGATAGGTCCCCTCGCTCTCCAGCGGGTTCTGGGTGGCCAGCACGAGGAAGGGCCGAGGCACCGGGTGCGTCTGCCC
>JBJHBX010000082.1:0-9669 GCA_050485725.1 Gemmatimonadales bacterium
CGACCGGAACGACCAGGTTCGGATAGAGCGCCGAAAGCTCGCCGGTCGTGTACCCGCCCAGGGGGAGCCGGTTGGCGAGGGCGTTGACGAGCAGGGCCCCGGCCAGAAAGAGCGTCGCGACGATCCTGCCGGCCGGGGACCCCGTCTTGCCAGGGGAGAGGGTCACCCTCCGCCCTTGCGCTTCACCAGCAGGTATCCGCCCAGCCCGAGGGCGGCGATGCCCAGGATCACCACCAGGACGGCCAGGATCGCGGCGCCGAAGATGGCCGCCAGCGTGTCCCAGAAGCCGAAGGTCGCGACGAGGACCACGAGGAGGATGAAGAGGAGGATCGGCATGGCGGCTCCTTCGGGTCCGGGGATCAGGCGGAAAGGGTGAGCGTGGGAACGGGCGCCGCCCCGATCTCGATCTGGAGCCCGTCGTTCGAGCTCTCCTCGCGGACGAACCAGATCACGATGCCCACGAGGATCACGATGGCGATGATCGCCACGATGGAGACCATCGTCTTCTGTGAGTCGGCCATGTCGCTGCCTCCGGTGCCGGGTTTCGGGATGCGACCCGGGGGGTCCGGATCGCGAACGCCCGAAGGCGCGGACCGCGCCGGACGCGAGGTCCGATGCCCGGTCTCGATCCGCTCACACCCGAGCCTTCGAGCAGAACGGTCTATCCCCGAACGCCGCGGAAGGTCCAGGCAGGACCCCGTGGCGGGCGGGCGTTCCGGCCTCAGCCCCAGCTCTTCGTGGCCGGCGGGGTCTGCCGCATCGAGGTCAGGAAGGCGAAGGCGTCGGCCCGGGCTCCCGCCGGGGGGCGCACCGGGTCGGGCCAGTACTCCATCGTGGCCGGAAGCTCGGGCGCCTCGCCCTTGGCCACCCGCAGCTCCTCGATCCCGGTGGCGATCACGTTCAGCGTGGCCCCGTCCTTCTGGAGGGTGCCGCGCACCAGGAGGAAGGGCTCCATGCGGACCACCGCGCGGCATCGCTCGTACACCCGTGGCTTCACGATCACGTTGATGTGGCCGAACTCATCTTCAATGAGAATGAAGAGATACCCCTTGGCCGTATGGGGCTTCTGGCGGGCGATGACGACCCCGGCCACCGCCACGTGACGCCGGTCGTCGAGCCCCGGGAGCTCCGCCGAGGGGGTGACGCCGGCGGGAAGGCGACTCCGGACCATGGCCAGGGGATGCTCGCCGGTCGAGAAGCGGAGCATGCGGTAATCCGCGACGATCCGGTCCCGGTCCCCCAGGGGTGCGAAGGGATGTGCGGCATCGGGGTCCTCGAAGGCGAGGGCGAACTGCGGGTCGTCGGACCTCCCCGCGGCCCGGGTGCGCTCGGCGTCGGGGCCCAGCCATAGCCCGGTCTGCCAGAGGAGCTCCCGCCGGGTGAGTCCGAGTCCGTCGAGTCCTCCCACCCAGACCAGGTTTTCGACGGCGGGGCGGCGGAGCGTGGCAGGCGTCCGGCGCAGGAAGTCGACGAGGCTCCGGAAGGGTCCGTTCCTGCGCCGCTCGGCCACGACCCGCTCCGCCACCTCCTCGCCCCAGCCGCGGATGAAGCCGAGCCCCACGCGCAGGGCCGCGCCGGCTCCCTCGGCCTCATCGACCCTCTCGGGCTCATCGACCTCCTCCACCGTGCACCGGACCCCGCTCCGGTTCACGTCGGGCGGAAGGATCCCGACGCCGTGGCGCCTCGCATCGCGCCCCAGCACGTCGAGGGAGTAGAACCCCATGGGCTGGTTGTTGAAGAGCGCCACCGTGTACTCGACCGGGAAATGGTGGCGGAGCCAGGCCGACTGGTAGGCCAGGAGCCCGAAGGCGGCGGCGTGGGACTTCGGGAACCCGAACTCCGAGAACCCCACGACCTGCCGGAAGACCTCCTCGGCAGTCTCGAGGGGGACCCCCCGTGCGGCGGCCCCGTCGCGGAAGGCCTCCCAGTGGGCCTTCATCGCGTCGCCCGAGCGCTTCCGCGACATGGCGCGGCGGAGGCTCTCGGCCTGCCCGTCGGTGAAGCCGGCCAGGTCCCGGCACACCTGGAGCACCTGGTCCTGGTAGAGAATCACGCCCAGCGTCTCCTCGAGGGCCTCCTCGAGGAGCGGGTGGTCGTAGGGAATCTCGAAGTCCGGGTCGGCGCGCAGGGCCTCGCGGCGCCGCACGTAGGGGTTCACGGCCCCCCCCACGATGGGGCCGGGGCGCACGATGGCCACCTGCACGGCGAGCTCCTTCAGCGTGCGTGGGCGGGTGCGGCGGATCATCTGGATCTGGGCCCGGCTCTCGACCTGGAACATGCCCACGGTGTCTCCGTCGCAGATGCGGTCGTAGACGGCCGCATCGTCCAGGTCGATGCGCGAGAGGTCGGGGGCGCTCCCATGTCGTTCCGCGATGAGATCCACCGCCTCCTCCACCAGCGAGAGCATGCCCAGCGCCAGGAAGTCGATCTTGATGAAGCGGGCGTCGTCGCACGAATCCTTGTCCCACTGGCAGAGAAAGCGCCCGGCCATGGCGGCGGGCTCGAGCGGCACGATCTCGACCAGGGGGCGGCTCGAGATGATCATGCCGCCCACGTGCTGCGAGATGTGGCGCGGGAGGCGCGAGATCTCCTCGACCCGCGCCATGAAGAGCTGCCAGGGGCGGGTCTCGAGCTTCGGCTGGAACTCGGGAAGCTTCTCCAGGTCCTCGCGGAGCCCGGGGGCGGAACGGTGCTCTGCCAGCTTCGACAGCTTTTCGAGGTCACCGGTGGGGAGTTCCATGGCACGGCCGACTTCGCGCACCGCCGAGCGCAGCCTGTACGACGGGAAGATGGCCACGAGGCCGGTGTGGTCGTGGCCGTACTTCGCGTAGACCTCGAGGATCAGCGCCTCGCGGATCTCGCGGGGGAAGTCGAGGTCGATGTCGGGCACCGATCCCATGGCGTCGTTCAGGAACCGCCCCAGGAAGAGGTTCGCCTCGACGGGGTCCACGTGCGACAGGCCGATCAGGTGGCAGATGATCGATGACACCGACGACCCCCGCCCCCGGCCGGGCGGGAGGCCGGCACCGGCCCGGGGTGCGCCTCCCCGTACCCGCACCGCCACCTCCTTCGCGAGCTCCATGATGTCGCGGTAGACGAGGAAGAAGCCCCCGAGGCCGTGGCGATCCACGAGCCGGAGCTCCTCGCGGAGGCGCCGCTCCGCCTCGGCCCGGCGGGCGCGGGCGCGGACGCCGGCGCCGTCGACGGGGTAGCGGGCTTCGAGGGCGGACCAGGTCACCTCCGAGAGCACCTGCATGGCGCTTCCCCGGTGGCTCCCCTCGAAGTCGGGAAAGGCGTAGCCGAGGTCGGCGGTCAGGTCGAAGGCCCGGCAGCGTTCGGCGATGCGGAGCGTGTTGGCCACCGCATCTTCGCGCGATGCGAAGCGGGCCGCCATCTCGGCGGGCGAGGCCAGATGGAAACAGCCGTTCGGTCGGCGGACCCGGTGCGAGGCGTCGAGGGTCGTGCGATGGCGGATCGCCACGAGCACGTCCTGCAGGTGGGCCCGCTCCGGACGGTGGTAGTGCACGTTCCCGGTGGCCACGACCGGAAGGCCGAGGCGGTCGGCGAGGCGTCCCAGGGCCCGGTTCCGCGGGGTGTCGCCCCGGACCCGGTTGTGCTGGAGCTCGAAGAAGAGGTGATCGGGTCCGAAGGCCCCGAGGAGCCTGCGGGCGAAGGCCTCGCCGGTGGCGGTGGCATCGGAAAGGGCGTGGGCCAGCGGGCTCCGGCGGCACCCGGTCAGGAGGATCAGCCCCTCGGTCCGCGGGGGGATCCGGCCGTCGGATGACCCGAGCAGGAGGTCCAGCGGGAGCGACGGGTTTCCCCGGTGCGGCGAGTCGTGTCCGTGCCCCGGGGGAAGGCGGTGGGCCTCGGTCACCAGGCGGCAGAGGTTCGCGTAGCCGGCCGGCGTCTCGGCGAGAAGGGTCAGGTGGAAGCGGCCCGGCGGTTCATCGGGGCGCGACGACGCGGCGACCCCGGGGTCGGACGCCGGCCACGGGGCAGGGGAGGGTGCATGCCCCGCTCGTTCCGCATTCACCGGAAAAGGGCCTGCGGACGTGGCCTCCGGGGCCTCTCCGGGCAGCCCGCAGGCGTGCACCGTGAGCTCCACCCCGGTCACGGGCCAGAGGCCGGCCTCGTGCGCGGCCCGGGCGAACTCCATGCTCCCGTAGAGGCCGTCGTGATCGGTCAGCGCCAGCGCGACGTGGCCGAGTTCGGCGGCCCGGAGCACGAGCTCCTCGGGGTGCGAGGCGCCGTCCAGGAAGGAGTAGCCGGAGTGGGCGTGGAGTTCGACGTAGGGGGGGCACATGGCCCGAACATACACCGAACATGTGGGCGGGTGCCAGGGGCCCCTGGGTGGCAGGAATCCGGCCATGTGCCCTGAAATAGTGCAGCGTGCCGGCGACACTTCCGCCGGGATGTGGACTGCCGGCTACAGATCCACGGGCCCCGCGACCTCGGTGCAGGAATCCCCCAAGTGTTTTTTTGACTGGAGTTTCTGCGGGAACATGATCCGCCCGTCCTGGCTGGCACCCGGGTTGCTCGAATGCGGGATCATGATCGCTTCGAGACGGGCCCGGTACGGGTCCGGAGTTCCAGGACGCGTCGCGCGCAGGCGAGGGCGCCGGAGGGGAGGGCAGGCCCTCGTCGAGTTCGCGATGGCGGTGCCCATCCTGATGATCCTGATCTTCGGGATCTTCGAGTTCAGCCGCCACTACTACGTCCGGCTATCGGTCCGACAGTCGGTGTCCGAGGCGGCCCGGTTCGGTGCCACGGGGCGGGTCCTGAACGACCCGGACACCGGCGAGGCCATGAGCCGTGCCGAGTCCATCGTGGGGATCATCCGGAATCGCGCTTCGGCCTTCCAGCTCGAGATTCTCGATATCGAGCTCGACCCCGCCGACGCCGGTCAGCCCGGAGAGGTGGTGCAGATCCGGGCGCAGTACCGGTTCGCTTTCGGCACCTCGAACCTGATCCGGAGTTTCGCGCCGGGGGTCGTCGACTTCACCGTTTCCGCCACGGTCAGGAATGAGCCCGTCTTCTGAGTCGCCGCCGCGGGGTCCGGTGCGCCGCCTTCGCTCCCGGCGGGGGCAGGCGCTCGCCGAGATCGCGATCTGCCTCCCCTTCCTCCTGATCCTGGGGCTCGGGATCATCGAGGTGAGCCGGCTCCTCGAGACCCGGCACATCATGTCGAGCCTGACCCGCGAGGGCGCGAACATCGCCTCGCGCGGCGCGACCCTCGCCGAGGCGCTCGACGCGACGCGCAACAACCAGTTCGCCTCGGGGCTGGGCACCGGGGGCGGCGCCATCGTCTCGCGGGTCGTGGTGCAGGGGGGGGTACCCCGGGTCCAGACGCAGGTGACGTCGTCGGGTTTCGACAGCCGGAGCCTGATCGGGCTCCCCGACTCGGTGGCCGTGCCCTACCTCGCCTCGGGGCTGCGCGACGGGCAGAGCTACGTGGCGGTGGAGCTCTTCGTTCCGTACACCCCGATCACGCCCACCCCGCGCTTCGTGGACGGCATCATACCGGAGGTTCTCTATGACCGCACGCTCTTCTGACCCGCGGGGTTCGCGCCCCGTGTCCGCGCCCGGTGCGGCGGGGCGAGGCGGAACCCCCAGGCGGGGTCGAAGGACGACCTCGCGCCGCGAGAGGCGGGGGGCGGCCCTCGCCCTGATCGTGCTGACCCTCCTCGTTCTTCTGGGGTCGGCGGGGCTCGCCATCGACCTGGGGCGTGGCTACGTGACGCAGGTCCAGCTGTCGCGGGCGGTCGATGCCGGGGCCCTTGCGGCGGCGAGGGTGCTCAGGAATGGAGAAGCGGTGGCCCGGGAGGAGGCCGAGGCGGTGGCCAGGGCGAACGGAGTCGCCATCGGCATCGCGGACATCGCCACCCAGGTGGCCTTCGGCACGAACGACCGGGGCGAGAACACGGTGACCTTCACCGCGACCCGGACCCTGCCCACCGTCTTCATGCGGGTCCTGGGCATCGACATGATGAACCTCCGCGCCGAGGCGGAAGCGGCGGTGCCGCCCCTCGACATCGTGATCGTGCTTGACACGTCGGGATCGCTCGAGCAGGCCGGGGCGTGGGGTGCGCTCCAGCAGGCGGCACGCACCTTCATCGGGCTGTTCAGCGACGAGATCGACCAGATCGGGCTCGCCACCTTCCAGATCAACGGCTTCCACACGTTCTGGCTTCGGCCCGACTTCACGGCGGTGGCGAACGCGGCCATCGACAACATGCTGTCGGGAGGGGACACGAACATCCAGGAGGGACTGAACCGGGCCCGGGAGCAGATCACGAGCGGCGCGGCCCGTCCCAGCGCTGCCAAGGTCGTGGTCTTCTTCACCGACGGCCGGCCGACGGCGGTGCGGGGCAACTGGGGACCGGGCGGAGTGGACCGGATCGTGGCGATCTTCGGGCAGCAGACGCTCACGATGCAGCGTGGATTCTTCAACAATCCCGATGCCATTCCGCCGCACCAGGTCGTGTACCCGACGGGTGGCGGGAACCCTCCGGCGAACTGGCCAGGGGGTTGCCGGAACCAGCAGAGCGCGTGTCCGGCCACGGGGCTCACCCACCACCAGATCAACGCGCTGGCCCAGCTTCGCGGTCTGCAGGCGGCGGACGCGCTTCGGCAAGAGGACATCCTGGTCTACGTGATCGGACTCGGAGACCCGACGGCGGCCTCGTGGCTCGTTCCCGACCCGCACTACCTGCGGCAGATCGCGAACGAGGGGGGCATCTCGAACCCGAGCCAGCCCCAGGGCCAGATGTACTTCGCGCCGTCGGGCGCCGAGCTCGTGGCGGTGTTCGAGCAGGTGGCGCAGGACCTGATCGTTCGGCTGGCCCGCTGACCGGAGGGGTCAGCGCGGTGCCGGGAGGGTGACCTCGGCCAGGTCGTAGGTGAAGACCTCGACCAGCAGGCTCGCCGGCCCGCCGCGGTGGAAGGAGAGCTGCCAGGTGCCCTGGACGGCATCGTGCCCGAAGGACTCGACGAGGACCGACGGGGCGCCCGGCGAGACCTCGAAGAGCTGCTCGAAGACGGTGCCGTCGGGCGCGGTGGCGCGGATGGTGTAGCTCCCGGCCGCGTCCTCGTGCCCGACGTTCCAGACCACGAGGCTGAGACTCCCGTGCGAGCCCGGGCTCGACACTTCCACCCGTTCGGTCGAGGTTCCCGGAGCGGGCGCGCCCGGTTCCGCACCGCCCTCGGCGCCGTGGTGCGAGGCGGATTCACCGGGTCCACCCTGCATCAGGCCAAGCTCGATCCCCGAGCGCTCCTGGACGGTGCCCTCGAAATCCAGGCCGTGGCCCGTGACGCGGAAGCCCAGGCCGAGGGCCTCCTCGCGAAGCTCGGTGATCATGCCCACGCGGGCGTCGTAGGTCACCTCGATCCGCTCACCGGGGCCGGTCATCGTGATGTGCGCGACCTCGCCCTCGATGGCGGTCACCACGGCCTCCACGTCGCGCCCGTGGAAGTCCGCCGTCCAGGTGCGGCCCTCCACCAGGGGAAAGCGGAGGGGTTCGAAGTCGTTCCACATGACGCGCCACGAAAGGGTGGCGAGGTCCACGTCGCCGAGGATCGGCACGTGGAGCACGAGGAAGTGATCGGTGAAGTCCTCCGCGGGAATCCCGATGCGGGCCCTCCCCTCTTCCCGGTGCGTCACCACCAGCGTGGTCTCGAAGGTGGAGCCCACCAGGATGGGGTCGACCTCCACCGTCCACCACTCGCCCACCTGGAGGTCGGGGGGCGCTGCGAGACTCCGGTCTGCCAGCCGCGGGTCGACTGAGTTCGTCGTGGGCTCAGCGTTGGCGCACCCGGCGAGAAGGGCCACCATGGGGACCGCGAAAAGGAGCGGCCGGGTCGAGGGGAAGCGGTGTCGGGGGTTCATCGGGGACTCCGAGGGATGGGGAGCGGGAGGTCGAGGGTCAGGTGGGATCGGACCAGCGTACCTGGATCGGGGTTTCGGCGAACGCTGCCCAGCTCTCCAGGGCCCGTTCGGACTTCTGCCGGAGGTGGGGGGGGAGGGGGGCGAAGGGGGTCACCTCGACCAGGGTGTACCGGCTGCGACGTGTCCGGCTCCAGGTGGCCACGACCTCGCCCTCGGCCACGACGGTCCAGCGAAAGACACCGTTTCGACCCGGATCGACCCGGGTCGCGAAGGCGGGATCCAGGACCGCATCGCGAACCCGGTACCCCAGTAGATGCTCGTCGAAGGCCGGAAGGGCGAAGACCCCTTCCGCCGACGCCCGGTGATCCGGGTCGAGGGTGTCGAGGTGCTCGGCGAGCATCCAGAGGGAACCGGCAGGCCCCTCGACCTCGACGATGGATGCGCCGTTGAGCAGGAAGGCTCGCCGGCACTGGGACTTGGGGAGCTTCGTCCAGTGGACGAGATCCTCGGTCGAGGCCGGCCCCCGCGCCCGGAGGTAGCGCAGGCCGAGCTCGGCGAGGGCGGCGTCGCCCTCGAGCCGGCGCGGGTTGCGGATCCACTCGTCGAGCAGCACGAGCAGGGGCTCTCCGGCTTCCGTCGGGCCCTGGACGAGGGTTCCGGTCTGGGAGAGGTACCAGACCGTGTGGTAGGCCCGCTGGCCGGTCATCTCGAGCCCCGCCTCGGAGAGGGCCGCGACCAGGGCTGAGCGGGTACAGCGTCCGCCACCCTGGAGCATCCCGATGGCCACCTCCCGCGCACGCTCGAGGAAGGCTTCATCGATGCCGAGTTGCGCCTGGCGCCGGGCGCAGCCCGAAAGCATGCGAACGCCAAGGAGCTCCAGCATCCAGGGGAGGTCCTCGGATGCCACCAGGTGCACGGTGCCACGCATCGGCCAGGAGCGCACGACCTCGCCCATGTCGAGCGCGGTGAGGATGTCGGCTTCGCGGCTTCCGGGCATGCGGGAGCCGACGGCCCAGAGCGAGGCCCGGAAGTCCTGGCCCTGCATGGCCAGGTGATGACGGACCACCCCGGCAGGACCCTCCCCCCCTGCCGGATCCGACGTGATCCCCAGGGCCTGCAGGCGGAGGCGGGCGATCTGCCCGCGGTCGAAGCGGGGCCTGGCGGTCACCGGTGCAGTGGCTTGATCACGGCTCGAGCCCGATGGCAGCGAGACCGGCCCGGACCACCTGCGCGTCCTCCGATCCGCGGGCGCCGCTGGCCGTCATCGCGCCGATGACCTCGCCATTCCTCCGGATCAGGTAACCCCCTTCGAAGGTCACGGCACCTTCGATCGCCTCGATCCTCCCGTCCCTGAGGGCCGCGGCGTACTCCCCGGTGCTCATCCCCGAGGTGAGGGCGGTGTGGACCTTGGCCATGGCGATCTGGTGGGAGCGCTCGGCCGCACCCCCGAAGCGCCTCAGGTAGAGCGGCACTCCTGCAGCGTCCGTGATCGCGATCGTCAGGTTCCAGCCGTTCGCCCGGGCCTCGGCCTCGGCCGCGTCCATCGCGGTTCGCGCCTCCTCGAAGGTAAGCGGCTGGGCAATCGCGGCCGCCGGCAGGGCCAGGGCGAACGCGCAGGAGAGCGCGAGGAGGAGGGAGGGGCGACGGGTCGGTGCAAGGTTCATGGCGGATCGCTCGTGCAGGGGGGATGACGAGGAGGTCGCCAAGCTACGCGGGAGGCGACCCCCGGGCAATCGGCGCGGGAACCGCTTGTGCATCCGGATTCGAGCGGTGATGTTGATCCC
>JBJHBX010000083.1:0-9668 GCA_050485725.1 Gemmatimonadales bacterium
CGGTTCCATCGGGGGGGCGCCGCGCCCCCCCCCCGGGTCGGGTGCCGGAGGTTACGCCGGTACCTCGCGTCCTCCCCGGGACCGGTCACCGCCGTGCTTGATGTTCACCCCTTCGACAAGGAAGACCACGTCCTCGCCGATGTTCGTGGCCAGGTCGGCGATTCGCTCCAGGTTCTTGGAAATCAGGAGAAGCGTCATGGCCGGGCCGATGCGCCGCGGGTCCTCCATCATGTGTGTCAGCAGGATGCGGAACATGGAGTTGTAGAGGTGATCCACCCGGTCGTCGCGGCGGCAGATCTCGCGGGCCATCTGCGGGTCGCTCCGCACGAAGGCGTCGAGGGCGTCGGAGAGCATCTCGCTTGCGAGCTCGGCCATTTCCACCACCTCGGGGGCGCGCCCCAGGGGGGGCATTCCGGCCATGCGCTGCACCGCGCGCGCCACGTTCACCGCGTGGTCGCCGACCCGCTCCAGGTCGTTCGAGATCTGCATGGTCATGGTCAGGAAGCGCAGGTCCGAGGCCATGGGCTGCTGCGTGGCCAGGAGCTCGTGCACGAGCCGGTCGATCTCGACCTCGAGCGCGTCGATCTCGCGGTCGGTGTCGATGACCGCCTGGGCCCGCACCGGGTCCTGCTCGACGAAGGCCCGCACCGAATGGCGCACCATCTCCTCGGCCTTCCCCGACATTTCCAGCAGCTTCGCCTTGAGACCCGAGAGCTCCTGATGGAAGTGGCGCGCCGCGCGTTCGGGGCTCATCCGAACCGCCCGGTGATGTAGGCCTCGGTCTGCTCGTTCCTCGGGTTCGTGAAGATCTCCTCGGTACGGCCGATCTCGACGAGCTTTCCCATGAAGAAGAAGGCGGTGTGGTCGGACACGCGGGCCGCCTGCTGCATGTTGTGGGTCACGATCAGGATCGTGTACTGCTCCTTGAGCTCGTGGATCAGCTCCTCGATCTTTTGCGTCGCGATGGGGTCGAGGGCCGAGGCGGGCTCGTCCATCAGGATCACCTCGGGCGACACGGCCAGCGCCCGGGCAATGCAGAGGCGCTGCTGCTGTCCCCCCGAGAGCCCGAGGGCGCTCCGGTCCAGCCGGTCCTTGACCTCGTCCCAGAGGGCGGCCTGCCGGAGCGAACTCTCGACCAGGGCCTCCATGTCGGACCGCGAGGTCACGAGGCGGTTCACGCGGGGTCCGTAGGCCACGTTCTCGAAGATCGACTTCGGGAAGGGGTTCGACTTCTGGAAGACCATGCCGACGCGCTTCCGGAGCTCCACCACGTCGCGCTCGGCGTCGTGGATCGGGGCGCCGTCCAGGAGGATCTCGCCGGTGTGCCGGGTGTCGGGGATCAGGTCGTTCATCCGGTTGATGGACCGGAGGAAGGTCGACTTCCCGCACCCCGAGGGGCCGATCAGCGCGGTCACCTCGCGGGCCGGCACCGGAAGCGAGATCTCGTGGAGCGCCTGGGTCTTTCCGTACCAGAACGAGAAGGCGCGGGCCTCGACGGCCGGTTGTGCCTGGGAGGGGGGTGTCGCGGCGGCCTGCACGGCGGGCTCCGGGTCGCGGGTGGTCAGGGTGCTCTCCATGGTCAGCGCTCCCGGTAGGGGTTCCGGATCAGGAAGCGGGATGCGAGGCTCACCGCCAGCACCAGCCCGATCAGGACCAGGGCGGCGGCCCAGGCCAGGCGATGCCATTCGTCGTAAGGGGAAATCGCGTACTGGTAGATCAGCAGGGGGAGCGCCGAGATCGGCTCGTTCAGGCGCCACTCCCAGAAGGGGTTCCCGAAGGCGGTGAAGAGAAGGGGCGCGGTCTCGCCCGCGATCCGCGCCAGCGCCACGAGGATCCCGGTCAGGATTCCGCTTCGCGCCGCGGGCAGGACGATTCCGAGGGTGGTCCGCCACCGGGTGAAGCCGAGGGCGATGCCTCCTTCACGGAGCTCCCGGGGCACGAGGCGCACCATTTCCTCGGTGGTCCGGGTCACCATCGGAATCAGCATGACGGCAAGTGCAATGGAGCCGGCAAGCATCGAGAAGCGCCCCATCGAAACGACCACCCAGGCCCAGACGAAGATCCCGACCACGATGCTCGGAATGCCGTTCATGACGTCGGCGGTGAAGCGCACCACGTTCGCGAGCGGCGAGCGACCCCCCTCGGCCAGGAAGACGCCGGCCCCCACCGCGATCGGGATCCCGATGGCTCCGGCGAGCAGCACGAGGAAGACGGTGCCGAGCAGGGCGTTCGCCATGCCCCCCCCTTCCTCGCCCACCGGTGCCGGGAGCTGGGTGAAGAAGTCCAGGTTGATCGCGCCCGCCCCCGCCGCGAGCAGGTAGTAGAAGATCAGGAGAAGGGGGATCAGGACCAGCACGGCGGCCACGCCGGTCAGGCTCAGCATCACCCGGTTCACCAGGTTCCTGCGACGGCGAAGCCGCGCTGCGGCCGCGGACGGGGCACGCGGGGCCTCGAGCACCTGTTCCGACACCGTCAGTTCCCTCCCCGGCGGGAAACCCGCCAGACCAGGAGCTGCGCCGCGATGTTCACGAGGATCGTGATCCCGAACAGGAGGAGCGCGATCTCCATCAGCGCCGACAGGTAGAGGGCGCCCGTGGCCTCGGTGAACTCGTTCGCGAGGACCGACGCCATGGTGTAACCCGGGGCGAAGAGCGAGGCCGAGATGTCCGGCCGGTTCCCGATCACCATGGTAATGGCCATCGTTTCGCCCAGCGCCCGCCCCAGCCCCAGGATGGCACCGCCCACGATGCCGGGCAGCGCGTAGGGAAGGGCCACCTGCCAGGTCATTTCCCAGCGGGTCGCGCCCAGGGCGAGCGCCGCCTCGCGCTGGTCCCGGGGCACGGCGTCCAGCACCTCGCGGGTCACCGCCGAGATGAAGGGAATGATCATGATCGACAGGATCACCGCCCCCGACATCATGCTGAAGCCGTAGGCGGGCCCTTCCAGGAAGGGGATCGCGTCGCCGAAGCGGCGCGAGAGCGGCTCCTGGATCGTGTAGCGGAGGAAGGGGACCATGACGAAGATCCCCCAGAGCCCGTAGACCACCGAGGGGATCGCCGCCAGCAGCTCGGTGGCGAAGGCCACCGGTGCCGCGATCCAGCGCGGGGCGAGCTCGGTCAGGAAGATCGCGAGCCCCACCGAGAGCGGAACCGCGATCAGGAGCGCCAGGAACGACGAGACGACGGTGCCGAAAATGAAGGGGAGCGCCCCGAACTCCCGGAGCACCGGGTTCCACTCGCGGCTCGTGATGAAGCCCCACCCGAAAGTCTCGATGGCCGGCCACGCCGCATCGGCGATCCGCCAGACCATGAAGAGGAAGAGGATCGGAAGGAGCACCCCGAACCCCTTGAGCGCCATTCCGTAGATGCGGTCCGGCACGTTCCCGCGCCCGGCGCTCCGGGCCTCAGTTCGGCTGGGCATGGGCGGACGCCTGGGTGGAGAGGGCAGGGTCGGCGGCGGGTTCACCCGCCGGGTCCGGCTGCGGGATCTCGCCCGACAGGGCGCGCCACTCGGCCTCGAAATCGCGGTCGGGGGCGAAGACGGGGCGGCTGTCGGCCCCGCAGGTCACGACCTTGAGCGCGTTCAGCGCCCGGATCCGGATTTCGGGGGTCAGGGGCGCGTAGTTCAGGTCGCGGACGTCGGACTCGCGCTCGAGGAGCGCCCAGCGGATGACCTCGAGGATCGCGGCGGCCCGCGTGCAGTCGCGCATGTGGGGCGCGATCAGCAGGTAGGTCCAGGCCGAGATCGGGTAGGCGCCCTCGGCGTCGACGTCGACGATCGACAGCCGGAAGTCGTCGTCCTGGATGCGCTCGAGGAGCCCCCCGGCCGCGGCGGTCGTGGCTCCGATCGAGGGCGCGATGAACTCGCCCTGCCGGTTCCGGACGTTCGCCATGGGGAGCCGGTTCTGCCGAGCGAAGACCTGCTCCACGTAACCGATGGCGCCCGGCGCCTGCCGCACCTGGCCGGTGACCCCCTCGTTCCCCCGGGCGCCGAGCCCCGTCGGCCAGCGGACCGCGTTCCCGGTGCCCACGCGGGTGCGCCAGGCCGGGCTGACCCGTCCGAGGTAGTCGGTGAAGACGTAGGTCGTGCCCGACCCGTCGGAGCGGTGCACCGGAATGATGTCGCGGTCGGGGAACTCGACCCCCGGGTTCAGCGCCTGGATCCGGGGGTCCCGCCAGCGGCGGATCTCGCCCAGGAAGATCCCGGCAATGATCTCGCCGTCGAGGTTCAGCGGGGCCTCGAGCCCGGGCAGGTTGTAGGTCAGGACCACCGCACCCAGCACCGTCGGGATCGACAGCGTGCCGGGGATCCGGGCCAGGTCCTCTTCCGTGAGGGGCGCGTCGGTGGCGCCGAAGTCCACCGTCCCCTCGATCATCTGCCGGATCCCGCCGCCCGACCCGATCGACTGGTAGTTGATTCGCACCCCGAACTCGCGGTTGTAGAGCGAGAACCAGCGCGCGTAGATCGGATAGGGGAAGGTCGCTCCCGCCCCGGTGATCGTGACCTGGCCGGTGGGCGTCGCGTCGGGGTCGTCGGAGTCCTCGGGCGCGTCGAAGCTCCAGCAACCGGCTCCGGCTCCAGACGCCCCCGCCAGCAGGGCGCAGGCCAGGAGCATGCGAAGGGCCCGCGGTCCACGCGGGGTAGGCGCGACGGCGCCGGGGCGGCGGGTCCAGTGCATCGGGTTCGACAGGCTCCGGCAGTGGGCCAGGGAAGGCGGAGAATGAAGCTCTCTTCCAGGTGCGCCGGAATGTATGAAGAACCCGTCACGGAAAGGTAACAGGCATGCGTTCGGTCCGTCACGGTGCGAGCCGTGCGGACCAACTGCTTGTGCTACAGGGTGTTACGCGGCAGCTTCGCCGAGCGGGGGGCCGAGGTTCCGGAGGAGCAGGGCCTCCGGGTCCGGGTCCCGGCCCATGAAGTCGCGGAAGAGAACGTCGGGGTCCTCCGCATCACCCCTCGAGAGGATCGTGCGCCGGAATGCGCGCCCCAGCTCGGCGGAAAAGATCCCCTCCTCGCGGAAGCGCCCGAAGAGGTCCGCCTCGAGCACCTCGGACCAGAGGTAGGCGTAGTACGAGGCGGCGTAGCCCCCCGAGAAGAGGTGAAGGAAGGAGGCCAGGGGGTGCGAGGCGGCGAACTCGCGGTTCGGGGCGAGCGCCAGGGTCCGCTCGGTTGACCAGGCCACCGGATCGCCGTCGGAGGCGGGGTCGTACTCGGTGTGAAGCGCCATGTCCATGATCCCGAACGAGATCTGCCGCATCTGCGCCCAGCCGCCCATGAAGCGCCGGGTGCGCTCCATGCGGTCGAAGAGTTCCGTCGGAAGGGGTTCGCCGGTCTGCCAGTGCCCCGAGAAAAGGGCCAGCGCCTCGCGCTCCCAGGTCCAGTTCTCGAGGAGCTGGCTCGGGAGCTCCACCCAGTCCCACGCCACGTTGATCCCGCCGCGGCCCTCGATGGGAACCGTCGAGGTGCAGTGGTGGAGCAGGTGTCCGAACTCGTGGAAGAGCGTCTCGACATCGCGGTGCGACAGGAGCGCCGGCCGGTCCGACGAGGGCGGCGGGAAGTTCGCACACATGTTCGCCAGGTGCGGCTCGCCCCCCGTGCCGTAGATGAAGTCGCTCATCCAGGCGCCCTGGCGCTTCTCCGGGCGGGGAAAGAGGTCGGCGTAGAAGCCCGCCAGCAGGTCGCCGCTTCCGTTCCGGACCTCGTGGAACCGGACGTCGGGGTGCCAGACCTCGTCGATGGGCACCTGGCGCACCTCCACCCCGAAGAGCCTTCGGGCCAGCTCGAAGAGCCCCTCCATGACCCGCTCCAGGGGGAAGTAGGGCCGGAGCGCCTCCTCGTCCAGCTCGAAACGCTCCCGACGGAGCCGTTCCATGACCCACGCGACATCCCAGGGGCGAAGCTCGTCGAGCCCCTCTGCCCGGGCGTGGGCCTCGAGCTCGGCGAGGTCGCGGGCCCAGTAGGGTCGCGTACGCGTGACCATGTCCTCGAGGAAGGTGCGTGCGGTGGCCCCCGCCTTGGCCATCTGCTCCTCGAGCCGGAAGTCCGGGTAGTCGGCGTAGCCCAGGAGACGGGCCTTCTCGGTTCGCAGCTCCAGGATCCGGGGAATCAGGGGTCGATTGTCCCAGGGTTCCTCGACACCCCGCGCCAGGTTCGCACGGTGAACGGTTCGCCTCAGCTCCCGGTCGTCGGCATGCTTCATCACCGCCTGCACCGAGGGGGCGTCGAGGGTCAGCGTCCATCCGTCGCGTCCGTCGGCCTCGGCCCGTGCCCTGAACCGCTCCATCGCATCGTCTGGAATGCCACGGAGCCGCTCGGGGTTCAGCACGTGGAGTGTCCAGGCGGCGGTGGCGTCGAGCACGTGCTCGGAGAAGGCCTGCTCCAGGCGCGAGACCTCGACGTCGATGGCCTCGAGCCGCGCGCGCTCCGCATCCGGGAGCCCCGCGCCGGCGCGCTCGAAGTCACGAAGCGTTCGACGCAGGTGGCGGCGCTGCAGCGCGTCGAGCGACACGGCCTCCGGTCCCTCTTCGAGCGCCCTGAGCCGCGCCCAGACCCCACGATCCAGGTAGAGGCGCGACCAGAAGGTCGTGACCTCGGGGAGCACCTTGTTCCAGGCCTCGCGAAGCTCGGGGGATTCGGAAACCGCCAGGAGATGGTGAATCGGGTTCGTGACCCGCCGGACGCGCTCGGTCAGCCGGTCGAAGCGACCGATGGTGGCGTCCCATGTGGCCGGTTCCGTGTCGGTTGCGAGGGTCGCCGCCGCGCCCCTCGCCTCATCCAGAACGGTACGCACGGCCGGCACCACGTGGGCCGGCGTCATGCGGTGGAAGGGGATCCGGTAGGTGCGTTCGAGGAAGGGGTTCGTTTCGGTCACTTCGGGGATCGTCCGGGGTCGTGGGGCAACGGGCCACGCATTCTACTCGCGAGACCGGGTCCCCGCCATGCCCCCCGGGGACGCCGTGGTCAGCCCGGGATCCAGATCTGCCTGCAGGGCACGACCTCGGCCTCGCGGGGAAGGAAGAGGGGCTCCGCCGATTCGGCGTGAAAGGTGAAGCCCCGGTAGTGCGTGAGGTACCGATGCCTGCGCTGGAAAACCCCCGACGGCGGCTGGTGGATCACCAGGGGGCTGCCCATGCCTCGCACGAGTTCCTCGAAGTCGCCGGGCTCGATCTTCACGAGTACGCCGGATGCCTTGATGGCGTTCGCGATGGCCGCCGCGGCCGCTGCACCTGCTGCTGCCGACATGGTGGGACTCCCTCCTGGGGGGCGTTGGAACCGTGGAAGGGGGGAGGTCGACCGACAGGGCGGTTCCGACGCGCATACCCCCGAAGGTTACGGCCCGGGGGCCGGGAATCTTCATCCCGACCCCCGGGCACGCAGGGAGGACTTTCCGGGCGGGGCGCCTCGCCCACCCGCGTTCCGGATCAGGGCACCGAGGAGGTACGGCCCGGCTGGCAGCTCGGCCAGTCCACCACCGCGCCGGTCTGCGGCGAACGAAGCACGCGCTGCGCCGTCGAGACCCGCTCCGGGTCCTGGGACGCCTGGTAGGCGAGCATGGCCACGAGCGCCGCGTTGTTCCTCAGGTCCTCGAACACCAGCTTGTCGAAGGTGTCGCGGTTCGTGTGCCAGGTGTAGGTGCCGTAGCCCCACGAGTTGGCGCTCAGGTTGAAGGCCGGCGCCGGCGCGCAGACGAAGGCGGCGTGGTCCGTGCCCCCGGTCCCGGGAATCCCCGGTGTCTGGAGACGGATCTGGTTCGTGATCTGCGGGGGAATGCGGGCGAGCCAGCGCCCCCAGTGGGCGCCGGCGTCGATGAAGCCCTGCATCGAGATGTTCTCGACCCGTCCGGTGCCGTTGTCCTGGTTCATCAGCACCTGGAGGTTCTCGACGATGTCGGGGTTCATGGCCACGAAGCGCCGCGATCCGTTCAGCCCCTGCTCCTCGCCGCCCCAGAGGCCGATCAGGATCGAACGCCGCGGGTTCGGATAGGTCTCGGAGAGGATGCGCATCGTCTCGAGCATGAGGATCGTGCCGGTGCCGTTGTCGGTGGCGCCCGAGCTCGAGTCCCACGAATCGAAGTGGGCCGAGAGCATGACGTACTCGTCGGGGAGCTCGCTGCCCCGGATCATGCCGATGGTGTTGAACACCGGCTGCTCGCCCAGGTCCTCGGAGTGGGCGTTCACCCGCACCACCGGGCCCATGCCGTGTTCAGCCAGGCGGTAGACGAGGCCGTAGTCCTCGCACGACAGGTCGAGGGTGGGGATCTCGCGGGTGTTCGTCGAGAACACCTTGTTCGTGCCCGAGGTGTTGGACCAGTTCGACTCGAGAATGCCCAGCGCCCCGGCCTCCTCGAGCTGTCCCCGGAGGAGACCCGGCGCCGGGACCCGCTGCCGGAAGGCGTCGAGTGCCGCGCTCCGCGCATCGTTCAGGCGGTTCAGCGCACCGGGGGACCCGAACTCCTCGAAGTGCCGGTTCGGGCGGCAGGTGGGCTGGGGGAAGGAGATCGCGACGAACTTCCCCGCCACCTCGGTGGCGAGCCAGCGGTCGAAGTCTTCGCCGGTGGCCCAGTCGGGCACCACGATGACCGGTCCTTCCACGTCCTGCCCGCCGGTGCCCGGGCTCCACGCCAGGATCGTGCCCTCGAGCGTCCGGAGCCTCGGGGCCACAAGGTCGATGTGCGTGTGCCCGCGGTCCCAGGCGCGCCAGGTGCCGTACTGCTCGTTCCTGGCCTCGTAGCCCCACTCCTGGAGCGTCTTCACGGCCCAGTCGTGGGCCCGGTTGATCCCGGGCGATCCGGTCAGGCGTGGGCCGATGGAGTCCAGGAGCTGCATGCCGAGGCGCTCCAGGTGCGAGTTCTCCATGGCCTCTTCCCAGATCCGCTGCAGGACCGGGTCGTCGGTGGACCACATCATGGCCTGGCCGCCGCCCGGCTGGGCCGCGGCAGGTGCCGCCGCGAGGACCGCGGTGGCCACGAGGGCCGCTGCCATCGTCATTCGGGTTCGCTTCATCTTCATGTCATCCTGTGATGCGGAACGGGAAGAGGCGGCCGACCCCTCCGGGCCGGCCAGGGGAGTCGAGGCGGACTCAGCTTCGCGGGCTCAGTCCGTCGGAAAGGGTGGTCCGGTAGGCCTTGAGGGCCGGAGCGAGCCCGATCAGGAAGCCGGCGAGAACCACCGCCCCCAGGTACGTCCACTCGAGCGTGCCCAGCGGGCGAATGGGAATGAAGAGGCCGAAGCGGGTCTCGACCGGCCCCTGGAAGAGGAAGATGCCGAGGTACACGATCAGCACCCCGAGGGCTGCCCCCGCCGCGGCGAGGAGCCCCGACTCGACCACGAGGAGCGAGACGATGCGCCGCGGCCCGGCGCCCACCGCCCGGAACACCGCCATTTCGCGGCGGCGGGCGTCGAGAGCCGTGTAGAGCGACACGAGCATGCCCAGGAGCCCCACGACCACCACGAAGAAGGAGACGATCTTGAGCCCGTCTTCGGCGTAGCCCACGGTCCGCCACATCTCGGCCAGGGCGATCCCCGGCAGGAGTGCGGTCAGCGGCTCGCCCGCGAAGTCGTTGACCTCGCGCTGCAGACCGAGCATCTCGAAGCGCGAAGGCGTGCCCACGAAGAAGCTCGTGATGGACCCCGGCGGGCCGTGGTCGTGGTCTGCGTGGTCGTGGCCAT
>JBJHBX010000084.1:0-9639 GCA_050485725.1 Gemmatimonadales bacterium
AACGCCGGAAAGTCCACGCTGATGAACGCCCTGCTGGGCGAGCATCTGAGCATCGTGACGCCGCTGGCGCAGACGACCTGGGTGCCTGTCACCGGGATCCTGACCCGGGGAGAGACCCAGCTTGTCTTCGTCGACACACCCGGCCTCCTGTCGAGCCCGAAGGACCTCCTGCATGAGGCTCTCCTGGAGGCGATAGCTGCCGGCACACGCGACGCCGACGCGGTCCTCCTCCTTCTTGACCCGACTCGACCCGCGCCGGAAGAGGAGCGCTTGAGGCTCGCCACCGCCGCCCGCGGCGGACGCGGCGGAGCCGTGGTGGCCGTCAGCAAGTGTGACGTGGCGACAGACCAGGCGGTCGAGCGCGAGGCGGCCTGGAGTCGAGACGTGCTGGGGGAGGAGCCCATCCGGGTCGCCGCCCCCAGCGGCGAGGGGCTCGACGGGCTCGTGGCGGCTCTGGCCGCCGCGGTGCCTCCCGGACCCTTCCTCTTTCCCGAGGACGAGCTGGCGACCGCACCGGTTCGCTTCTTCGTCGGGGAACTGGTGCGCGAGACCGTGTTCGAGCTCTTCCGGGACGAGATCCCGTGGTCGGTGTTGCCGAAGGTCGAGAGCTTTCGACAGGGGGACGAGAAGACCGGCCGGACCTACATCGGTGTCACCCTGCACGTGGAACGCGCCTCGCAGAAGGGGATCCTGATCGGCGAAAAGGGGCGGACCATCCGCGAGATCGGAACCCGAGCGCGCGCGAAGATCGAGGAATTCCTGGGCGAGCCGATCTTTCTCGAGCTCTGGGTCAAGGTTCTCCCTCGCTGGAGGAAGAAGAGGGGCGAGCTGAGGCGCCTGGGCCTTCCGGTGCCCGAGGTGGATCGTGGCCGCTGACCGGTCCGGGATCCGGGCGGGGGCCACGCTCCTGGCGCTCTTCGTGGGTGGGCTGACCACCGGCCTCCCCGAACCGGTGGCCGCTCAGGGCGCCGAAGGAGAGGGGGCCACCTTCCTTCTCCTGCCCACCGGCGCACGTGCGGTGGGGTTCGGTCGCGCCGTGACCGCGCTCCCCTCGACCGAGGCCGGATGGTGGAATCCTGCCGGGCTGGCTCGCATGGAGCGACGGAGCGTGCATCTCGTCCGTGGCGAGCACATCACCGGAGACGCCATCGGGATCTCCTTTGCGGCGGCGGTATCCGGCGTGGGCGTGTTCGGCGCCGCGTACCAGCTGCTGGATGAAGGGACCCTCGATGCGACCGACGGCGAGGGGAACGTGATCGGCTCGCTGACGCTCCGGAACCACCTGGCTCTCGCGACGTGGGCGCTTCCGCTGGGGGACCGCCTCGACATCGGGGCGAACCTCAAGTACTTCCGGTTCGAACTGGGCTGCAGGGGCCAATGCCCCGAGGGAAGAGTGCGGTCGAGGTCGTACGCCGTCGATCTCGGGGCCAGGGGGCGTCCGATCGCCGGATTCCCGCTGGATCTCGGCGTGGCCGCGGTGCACATCGGCCCCGAGTTCAGGAGCGAGGCCGCCGCGGACGGTGCTCCCCTCCCCGCGCGCCTCCGGATCGGGGTCGCCTGGGAGCCATGGGAGACGATGATCGAGGAAGAGCGGCTCGGGGTCACGGTGGCCCTCGACCTGGAGCAGCGGCTCCGGAACCCCGGTTCCCCCGCACTCGTACTGGGCGCGGAGTTCTCGGCGGGAACGACCGATCGTCTATACGTCCGAGGTGGCTACACGCTACTCCAGGCCACTGGACTCGAAGGCGGGGCGGCCGGATTCGGGATCCGATACGATCGCTTCGAACTCGACCTGGCCCGGGCACTCCCCGGGGGAGTGATCGCCTCCCAGCAGGAACCCGTGCATCTCACGCTCGCCCTTCGCTTCTGACCACGGTCCCCATGGCATCCGTTTCCGAACTCCCCTCTCCCGAGGCGATCCGGGCGGCTCTCGCGGCTTCCTCGCGGGGTCCGCTCAAGGCGAAGGATCTCGCTCGTGCCCTCGACGTTCCGCCCCGGCTGTACCGCCCCTTCCGCGATCGCCTGAGGGAAATGGAGGCGGCAGGCCAGCTCTACCGCAACCGGAGCCAGCGATACGCCGTTCCCGCCGAGATTCACCTCGTGGTCGGGGCTCTCCAGGTGGTCCGCTCAGGCGACGCGTTCGTCCGCCCCGAGGAGCCGGGCCAGCAGGAAGTCTACGTGGCGCAGCGGCACCTCGAGACCGCCATGGACGGAGACCGGGTCGCGGTCCGGGTCGAGGGACGCCCCCCCGGGCGCAACCCCGTGGGGCGGGTCGTCAAGATCCTCGAGCGGGCGCGCCCCACGGTCGTCGGACGCTTCCAGGCCAACCGGCGGTTCGGCTTCGTGACGCCGCTCGACCCCCGGATCGCACGGGACATCCTCGTGCCAGACGGTGGAGAGGGGGCGGCCCGTTCCGGCGATGTCGTCGTCGTGCGCATCACCCAGTTCGGCGATGCGAAACGGAACGCCATGGGTGAGGTCGAGAAGGTCCTCGGTCCGATGGACGACCCGGGCGTCGATGTGCTCGCGATTCTCTATGGTCACGGCCTTCCCAGGGACTTTCCCCCGGAGGTGGAGGCCGCCGCGCGCGACGCTGCGGACCGGTCGAAGATGCCCGGCCCGCGGGAAGACCTCCGGGACCTCCTCGTCTTCACGATCGATCCGGCCGACGCCCGCGACCACGACGACGCGCTCTCCCTCAGGCGCCTTTCGGAGCGGGAGATCGAGGTCGGGATCCACATCGCCGACGTCTCGCACTTCGTCGAGGAGGGCGCGCCGGTGGACCTGGAGGCACTCAGGCGGGGGACCAGCGTGTACCTGGTCGACCAGGTGGTGCCGATGCTCCCCCATCTCCTCTCCTCGGACCTGTGTTCCCTTCGGGAAGGTGAGGACCGGCTGGCGCTCTCGCTCTTCGTGAGGATCGATCCCGAAGGGACGGTCCGGAGCCACCGATACGCCCGGACACTCGTGAACTGCCGGCACGGACTGAACTACGAAGAGGTCCAGGGGATCCTGTCGGGCGAGCACACGGTGAATGCCGAGGTCGACGGGGTCGTGCGTGAACTCGATGCCCTCGCGTCCCGCCTCAGGGCGCGCCGGCGGGACCGGGGATCCCTCGATTTCGACCTTCCCGAGGCCCGGGTTGTGCTCGGCGAGGACGGGGTCCCCATCGACATCCGCAGGGTGGTGCAGCTCGACAGCCACCGGCTGATCGAGGACTTCATGATCCTGGCGAACGAGGTCGTGGCCAGCGATGCCGTGAAGCGGAAGCTGGCCCTTCCGTTCCGCATCCATGAGCCCCCGGCAGGGGACCGCGTCGAGGCGCTGAAGGAGTTCCTTGCCTCGGTCGGCCATACCCTTGGGAAGAAGAAACTTGCACCTTCCCACCTGCAGTCGGTTCTCGATGCCGTACGGGGGCGACCCGAAGAGAACCTCGTGTCGACGGTTGTGCTCCGGAGCATGAGCCGGGCCCGCTACGACCCTTCGAACCAGGGACACTTCGGCCTTGCATCGCGGGCCTACCTGCACTTCACCTCGCCGATCCGCCGGTACCCGGACCTGGTGGTACACCGGCTCGTGAAGCGGGTCTTCATCGATGGAGAGGCCCTGCCGGAGAACTGGGACGAGGCGCTTGTCGAGATCTGCGAGCGTTCGAGCGAGCGGGAACGGATGGCCCAGCAGGCCGAAAGGGACTCCGTCGAAATGAAGAAGATCGAGTACATGCGCCGACACCTGGGTGACGAGTTCGATGGGACGATCGCCGGGGTCACGGCGTTCGGGTTCTTCGTTCTGCTCGAGCGGGTCTTCGTCGAGGGTCTCGTGCACGTGAGCACCCTCGGAGATGACTACTATGATTTCGTTCCGGAAGCCCATGCCCTCGTCGGAAGTCGGAATCGGCGGCGCTTCAGGCTTGGAGATCCGGTCCGGGTCCGGGTGGTTCGGGCCGACAAGGAGGAGCGGAAGATCGACTTCATGCTCCTCGAGGGTGGCGGAACGGCCGAAGGGGCCCGGGAGAAGCGCGGCCGGGGGAAGGGTACCGGGGGCGGGCCGCAGGGTGGTCGGGGGAAGGGGTCTCGGGCCGCGAAGGGGAAGGGCACCGGGAAGAACGACGGGAGCCGGAAGAAGCGTCGCGGGAGGGGGTGAAGGCCGCGCTCCCCGTTTGACTTGCGCAGGGCCTCGCTCTACCGTTCCGCAACCGGCCGCCGCTTCCCTGCGTCGGCCCCGATCCAACGCACGAGAGTGACTCCATGGCCGCCGACTGGACGGTCCTCTACCACGACCCGGCGGGAGATGCGCCTCCGGAGCTGCTGCGCCGATTCGTGTCGGCCCGGGAGATCGAGCTGCTTCCGCTCGATTCCGTCGAGGGCGTGATCCACCAGATCAACCGGGCGCTTCCCGCCGCCCTGATCCTGAGGGGAGGGGGTGAAGGCCCCCGGCGAAGCGCGCTCGACCTCTGCGAGCGCGTGAAATCCGACGCCTTCATGTCCATCCTGCCGGTCGCCGTGCTCCTTTCGGAGGGGGGCGCAGGAGAAGGGAAAACCGGCGCGGACCCCCTCGTGATCGAGGCGCTCGAACGGGGCGCCGACGAGGTCGTGCCCGAAGCCCGGGGCGAGGTCGAAGGCGAACTCCGCCTGGACCTCCTGATCCGGCGCGCCACCCGGGACATCTCGGTGCACCCCACCACCCGCCTGCCGGGCACGCCGCAGATCGAGCGCGACACCTGGAACCGGATCCGGCGCGGGGAGCCTTTCGCGTTCTGCTACGCCGATCTCGATCATTTCAAGGAGTTCAACGACCGGTACGGTTACAACCGGGGGGACAGGGTCATCTACCTCGTCTCGCTGGTGCTTCGTGACATGGTCCGGGGTCTGGCACCGGGAGGCTTTGTCGGGCACATCGGGGGCGACGACTTCGTCTTCACCGTCCCCCTCGACCGCATGGAGCATCTCTGCGACGAGATCATCGACCTCTTCGACGAGATCATGCCGTACCAGTACTCCGAGTCGGACCGCGATGCGGGGTACTTCCTGGGCCGGGACCGTCGCGGCGCGCTGCACAGGGTGCCGCTGATGACCCTTTCCATCGGCGTGGTGACGAACCTGGCACACACCTTCCGCCACCCGGCACAGGTCAGCGGCCGCGCGGGCGAGATGAAGTCCTACGCCAAGACCCTTCCCGGCTCGGTCTACGTCGTGGATCGCCGCCACGGAAAGCCCCACGAGGGTCGAGGTAACGCGGAAGACCGCGCTTCGGACCCGTCCGAGGTCGCCGGCGACCCGGCCCCTGCGCCCGTTTCACCCGGTCCGGCCCCCGCGGGGGGCCCGGGACCCCACCTGGAATGAGCTGCCGATGATGACGACGATGGCACCGACCGAGGTGACCTGCCCCAGTTGTGAGAGCCGCTTCGCCGTGGACCCCGCGAGGGTACCCGAGTCCGGAATCCTGGCGGTCTGCTCGGCCTGTTTCCGGGCCTTCGCGGTGACTCGACCCGACGGGTGGGTCGCCGCGGCGCCCGCCTGGAAGGATGTCGAGGTGGAACCCGAGGGGAGGGCGCACGGGGTCGATGACGTGGAGGCGCAGACGCCCCCGACCGAACTCGAGGAGCCGGAGCTGGAGGAGGCCGCCTCCGGACTCGACGAGTTCGAGGCCGGAGAATCCCCCGCCTTGGCCATCGAGGTCGAAGGGGAGGAGGCCTCCACCGGGCTCGAGGATCTGGAAGTGGAGGAGGCTGCGCCCGTCGAGGAGGAGGAGCCGCCCTTCGAGCTGCGCGGAGAGCCCGCGCCCGAGTGGAGCGAGGACGAGCCCCCGGGCACGATGGTCGAGGAAGTGGTCCGGCCCGGAACCGGTGCCGAGCCGGCACCCGAACCCACGGCGGCCGAGCTTCCCGGGGTTGGGGCCGACCCTTCAGCTCCGACCGCCGAGGGGGTTTCCAGGTTCGCGCGTCGCGACCCCGCGAACCGCGCGCGCAGGCTCGCCCGCGTCCTCGCGTCCGACATGATCACCTACAACCCCGCGCGGTATGCCGATGCGCGCAGGCAGGGGACGCTGCGGGTGGACTTCCAGGACGAGATCGAGAAGTCCTGGGAGGAGTACGTGGAGCAGGTGGGCGAGGAACTGGCGTACTCCACGAGTCACTTCGTCGATGCGCTGAACGACGTGCTCGCGCAGGGAGAGGTTCTTTTCCGGGGGCCCGGTCGACCCTGGTGAGGACCCTCCGCCCCGGTGGCTTGCGGGACGGGCGACGGTCGCGAGGGAGGGCTCGACGTTGAGCCACGCCCGCAGCCCGGGTATATTCCGCCCCCGTGGACCCGACGGTCGGGAGGCAGGGTACAGCAGGCGTCCCTTCCATTCGGCAGGGGCCGTCCCACCCGGGCGGCCCCTTCTCTCTTTCCGGATCCGTTCCCGAATCGGGGATGCATCCTTCGACAACGGGCGGTGACCTCGAATGAACGCCGAACGCATCTCGGAACTGCGCGAACTCTCCGGTCGGGTCGATGACCTAAGGGGGTTCCTTTGACCTGGGCCTGAAGGAGCAGCGGGTCGAGGAACTCGAGGCGCGCATGACCGCGCCGGGGTTCTGGGACCGCCCGGACGAGGCCCGGGAGGTCATGGCCGAGGTGAACCGGCTGAAGGGGTGGACCGAGCCGTGGCGCGAGCTGCATGCCCGGGGGGCGGATCTGCTCGAGCTCGCGGAACTCCTGCGCGAGGAGCCCGACCCTGCGCTCGAGGCGGAACTCGAGGTGGAGGCGGCGAAGTTCGAACGCGGCCTGGAGGCGCTCGAACTGAAGACGATGCTGCAGGGCGAGAGCGACCACATGGAGGCGATCCTGACGATCCAGTCGGGTGCCGGGGGAACCGAGTCGCAGGACTGGGCGGAGATGCTCCTCCGCATGTACCAGCGCTGGGCCGAACGGCGCGGCTACCAGGTCGAGCTCCTTGACATCCAGCAGGGGGAGGAGGCGGGGATCAAGAGCGCGTCCATCGAGGTGCGCGGTGCGTCGGCCTTCGGCTACCTGAAGGCGGAAAAGGGGGTGCATCGCCTCGTTCGGATCTCGCCCTTCGACGCGCAGGCCCGGCGCCACACCTCCTTCGCCTCGGTCTTCGTCTATCCCCTCGTCGACGACGACAGCATCGAGATCGAGATCGATCCCGGCGACCTCCGCGTCGACACCTTCCGCGCCTCCGGGGCCGGGGGGCAGCACGTGAACAAGACCGACTCGGCCATCCGCATCACGCACGAACCGACCGGGATCGTCGTCTCCTGCCAGAAGGAGCGCTCCCAGATCAAGAACCGGGCGACCGCCATGAAGATGCTGAAGGCCGCCCTCTACGAGCGGGAGCTGGAAGAGCGGGAGAAGGCGAAGGCAGCCCTCGAGGCGACGAAGACCGACATCGGCTGGGGGAGCCAGATCCGCTCCTATGTCTTCCAGCCCTACACCATGGTGAACGACCACAGGACCGAGCTCAAGCTGACGGACGTGCACGCCGTGATGGACGGAGAGCTCGATCCGCTGATCGAGGCCTACCTCAAGAAGTATGGCGCGCAGGCGACCGCCTGACCCCGAACCCCGACACGACGACCGCCGAAATGACCGACGAGACCCGGGAGCTGAGCCAGGTCCTCCGCCATCGCCGGGAGAAGCTCCAGGCGCTGGAAAGCGCGGGGATCGAGCCCTTCGCGTACCGCTTCGACAGGAGCCACCGCTCCGACGAGGCGCTCCGGCTCTTCGAGGGAGAGGAGTCGGACGGCGGGCTGTCCGAGGCCGGGGAAACCGACACCTCCGTCCGGCTCGCGGGCCGGATCGTCTCCTGGAGGAGCCACGGAAGGAGCGCCTTCGCCCACGTCGAGGACGGGGGCGGCCGCATCCAGCTCTACTTCAGGATGAACACCCTGGGGGAAGAGGCCTTCGGTCAGCTGGAACTGCTGGACCTGGGGGACTGGATCGGCGTCGAGGGTCCGCTTTTCCGGACGCGGACCGGAGAGGTGACGCTCCAGGTTCGCCGGTCCGAGCTCCTGGCCAAGTCCCTTCGACCGCTCCCCTTCGGAAAGGAAGAGGTGGATGCCGAAACCGGCGAGCGGATCGTCCACTCGGGCTTCAGCGATCCGCAGACGCGCTACCGTCAGCGGTACGCGGACCTCGCGGTGCATCCCGAGGTGCGTGACGTCTTCGTACGCAGGGCCGCGGTGATCCGGGCCATGCGGGCGTTCCTGGACGCGCGGGGCTTCCTCGAGGTCGAGACCCCGGTGCTCCAGCCGCTCTACGGGGGCGCGGCCGCCCGTCCGTTCACGACGCACCACAACGCGCTCGACACGACCCTGTACCTGAGGATTGCCGACGAGCTCTACCTGAAGCGGCTCATCGTCGGCGGGTTCGAGCGCGTCTACGAGATCGGGAAGGACTTCCGGAACGAGGGGATCGACCGGTCCCACAACCCGGAGTTCACGATGCTCGAGTATTACCAGGCCTACGCCGACTACGAGGTCATGATGGAGGGGGTCGAGGACCTCCTCCGCCACGTCGTCACCGAGGCCACAGGGGGCCTGCGGATCGAGGTGCAGGGGACCGCAATCGACTTCGCCCCTCCCTTCCGCCGGCTTCCCTTCATGGAAGCGCTGAATGCGGAACTCGGCGCCAACGCCGAGACGCTCGGCGACTCGGAACTCCGCGCCAGGGCCCAGGCGCTCGGCGAGACGGGGCTGGAGGGCGCCTCGAGGGGGCGGCTTCTCGACAAGCTCTTCGGGGCGCTCGTTGAACCGGGGCTCGTGCAGCCCACCTTCGTGGTCGACTACCCGGTCGAACTGTCGCCCCTGGCGAAGCCGAAGCGTGGCAACCCCCGCCTGACCGAGCGGTTCGAACTCTACGTGGCCGGGCGCGAGCTTGCGAACGCCTTCTCGGAGTTGAATGACCCCCTCGACCAGCGGCGCCGGTTCGAGGCGCAGGTGGCCGCCCGGGACGCCGGTGACGACGAGACGCACCCCATCGACGAGGACTACCTTCGCGCCATGGAGTACGGCATGCCCCCTACCGGCGGCGTCGGCATCGGCGTGGACCGCCTCGTCATGCTCGTCGCCGACGTCTCGTCGATCCGCGACGTGATCCTCTTCCCCACGCTCAGGCCGGGCGAGGGCGGCGGGAGCTGATGGGACGCCTCGACTGGTTCCTGGCCCGGCGCTACCTGGCATCCAGGAAGAAGGGCCGCTTCCTGTCGTTCATCACCTGGATCGCGCTGGGAGGGATCACGGTGGGTGTCACGGCGCTGAACGTGGTCCTCGGGGTGATGAACGGGATGCAGGACGAGCTCAGGGACAAGATCCTGGAGTCGACCCCGCACGTGATCGTGCTCCAGACCGGCGGCGCCCTCCGGATGTCGGACTGGCGCACGGTGATGGATACGGTGCTCGCGGTTCCCGAGGTGGAGGCCGCCGCGCCCTTCCTGCTGACGCAGGTGGCGATCCTCCGGACGGCGGACTACGTCCAGACCGCGGACCTGTACGGAGTGTCGCTCGAGGGGACGCCCGAGGATGCGGTCACCGAGATGGAGGAGGCGATCCGCCTCGGCGTGCTCGCCCTCGAGCCGACGGGAACCGGACTTCCCCCGGTGGTGCTCGGGAGTCGGCTCGCCCAGCGCATGGGGATC
>JBJHBX010000085.1:0-9625 GCA_050485725.1 Gemmatimonadales bacterium
CTGGCGCTCACAGAGGGCCTGCTCGAGCGCGTCGAGGGCAAGGTCGCTCCTGAGCAACTGGAGACACGCCAGCCGACGATCCTGCGGGCGTAGGCATCGATCACGAACGCCACGTAGACGAAGCCCCTCCAGGTGGCCACGTACGTGAGATCCGACACCCAGAGCTGGTTCGGCCGCTCCGCCGTGAAGTCCCGGTCCACCAGATCCAGCGGTCGAATGGCGTGCTCATCGGGTATCGTCGTGCTCTTGAAGCCGCGACCTCGAACTGCCCCCTGAAGCCCGAGATCGTCCATCAGCCGCTCCACCGTGCACCTCGCCACCCGGATACCTTCCCGGTTGAGCTGCTTCCAGACCTTCTCTGCCCCGTAGACGGAGAGGTTCGCGTCCCAGACTCGCCGGATCTCCACCTTCAGCCACTCGTCCCGCCGGGCCCGTGCCGAGCGACGGGAGGGATCGGCCTCACTGGCCTTCCATCCGTAGTAGGTGGACGGAGCGATCGGCAGGACCTCGCAGATCGGCTCGACCCCGTACTCCACCCGGTGATCGTCGATGAACCGGACCATCACTTCCGTCGGCGGTCGAGCTCCGCCTGTGCGAAATACGCGGACGCCTTGCGCAGGATCTCATTGGCCCGGCGGAGTTCCCGGTTCTCGCGCTCGAGCTCCTTCATGCGCCCCCGCTCATCGGTGGTCAGGCCCCCCCGCCGCCCGCCATCCCGTTCCGCCTGGCGTACCCAGCTGCGAAGCGTCTCCGCCGTACAGCCGATCTTCTCGGAGACCGATCGGATCGCCGCCCACTGCGACGCGTACTCCCCCTCATGCTCCAGCACCAGCCGAACCGCCCTCTCCCGTACCTCCTGGGAGTACTTCCGCGACGTTGTCATCACTCCAAGCTCTCAAGCGTTGGAGTCTCCGGCAAACCCGGTGCGGTTCAGCCGTCGATCTGGGAGAGGACCTGGTCGAGAGCCTCGAGCGCCCCCGGCATCTTGAGGTCCGCCAGCTGCGAGCGGATGGGGTCTCGACGGTCAGGAGCAGCGCGCTTCATCGCGCCCCTCCTGCGACGGCGACATAGTGGGCGAGCGGCCGTCGCTCGACCATAACCCGGGGAACCTCCAGGGTCTGGCTGCAGGCCCCGGCTGCGGGCCCGACCGACCCGTCGAGGATCAGCAAACGGTAAGGCCCGGCCGGAAGCGGTGTGAGCAGGGCCCGCTCATCCCGCTCGAAGCGGAGAGCCGGCTGCTCCCTCACGGTGCCGTGGACGCAGACGTTGGCCGTGCCCGCCAGCCATCGCTGGAGTTGAGCGTCCAGATCCGCATCGTTCAGGAAGTCCCGGCCGTAGATGAAGTTGTCACGGACGTAGTGGATCGGCCGCTCCACCTTCCCCTTCGTCTGGGCCCGGTACGGGCGACATGCCCGGACCTTGAAGTCGTAGTGGGCCGCGAAGCGGAGGAACTCGCCGTTCTCCACGAGCTTCTCGCCGTTCAGACGTCCGTCTCGGGTGATCACCGAGCGCATCTGGTCGAAGAGGATCTCTCGGGTCACTCCTCCGAAGAACTGGAAGGCTTCCTCCAGCCCATCGAGGAGCGCGCGCATGTCCTTGCGCCTGAAGAACCGGGCCCAAAGCAGTCGGGAGTACCCGAGCACGACCAGAAGGGCGTAGCGCTTGCCCCAGGGGAACCGGAAGTCGACCTGGGCTTGCCTTGCCGGCGCCGTCTCGAACCGGATCACCGGTTCCTCGGGCGGCCGAGGGCGCACCGTTCGCACGAACTCCTTGAGCTGACTATAGCCCCCCTCGTATCCCGCGGCCCGGATCTCCTCCAGGAGCCGCACCGACGACAGCTTCGGGTAGGCTCCAAGCCGGTCCTCGATGATCCCTCGGTAGGGATCCAGCTTCCGCGGAACCGACGGGCGGGGCTTGTAGGCGGGCCGCTCGTCCAGGTCTCGGTCGAGCTCCCCGTTCTGGATCCACCGCTGCACGGTCTTGCGGCTGATGCCGAGCCGCTCGGCGATCGCGTTCTTCGAGAGGCCTTCGGCCAGGTAGTGTCGAAGCAACATACGGCTCTCCCATCCGATCACGGCCTCCTCCGCGTAGTAGGGAAGAGGCCCAAGGTGTGTGATCAGCCCGGCTTCGCCTACCTCGCACGTAGGCTCACCCGGGCTTGCTCCCCGGGATCGCCAGGTGGGACATCTTCAGCCGCCAGAAGTGGGACATTTACATCCGCCGCTGACAGGCCCGAAGGTCCGCGAGACGGCTGGCTGTTTCGAGGGGAGTCTAGGTTTCAGTTGCGTGTGTTGCACAGGCCAATCGGTCCAAGAAGGTCCCCTTGAAGGCCATGAGGGGGACCCTCCATCCCAACACCGAAAGCTCACGGAGGGACTGGCCGTACACCGACTGGGCGTTCCGAGCGAGGGTGTCGCGGTGCACCCCGAGTTGCGAGGCTACCTCCGACCAAGAGTGCATCCTCGTCTTACGAGCAACCGCATGGACGACGACTAGTCCCCCGATCATGGCGCGAAGGGGTCCCCGGTCGCCTAACGGGGGGTCCAAAGGCACTAGGCACCTCCAGCCCCGCTGGAGTGCGGCCTCGTTCACCCCAAGGAGGCGAGCTAGGCGCGACACCGTTCGGACGGGCCATGGCACTCGGAGCGCCACTTCCACGGCTCGCCGAATCAACGGACCGCACGCACGTGCGGAGCGGGTGCGATCCGCCAGACAACTCAGTTCACGACGAAGGTGCGCATGGAAGAGGTCGGCCCGGGCGTCCGCGAGGGAGGGATCCGGTGGCATGAGGGCATCCCAGGGACCCTGCAACACGTGACAGGGGAGAGGGTCTGCGCCTCCGCAGGGCCAGAGGACCATGGGGACGCGCGGCGCAATCACGCTGAACGCCACCGCCTCATCGATCCAGGCCTGGGTCGTCCCACCGTGGGCGCTCGCAACGACGCTCTGCACCTCGGCCTGCCGTAATCGGAGGTCAGTCCAGCTGCTGACTTGGATGAGCTCGCCGCCGTCACATCCCAGCGCCGCCGCAACTTTAGTGTAGAGGTCCTCCGAGGTGGCCAGGACAGCGTGCTGCATTCCACACCCTCCGTGAAACACGGGCCCTACTGCGTATGGGGGGACCAACGTGCGCGATCCACCCAGATCCGGCTCCCTCGAATGCGGCCCCACCCGCCCCCCTGCAGGTACCACGCGTCCAGCCCCACGAGACGGGGCCCTTGCACCCGCCGGTCGCGGTCGACCGCACGTCCGATCGCGACGACCAGCTTCCGAGGACTGATCCTGCATCTTACGCACGAAACTGCTCGGCACGCAATGGATTTCGCATTGGCGGTACCGACGCGGACCGGCAGGTTGAGATACCATCGTTCCGCACATCAGCCGGGACCTTGGCCGCCTAGGCAGGTGGACCCGGTCGAACACTCCTGCCTCGATGCACCTCTCCAAGTTCGACCGAAAGGGTTCTGGACATGCGACTCAGTCGACTCTTAGTCGCCCTGCCGATCCTGACCGCATGGGCTTGCGCTGACTCGGGGGATACCCCAGCCAGCCCCGATGTCCCCATGCTCGCTTCGTCGGGATCCCAGTGCACCGAACCACCTGACCCGCCGGTCCTTCATGGAGATCCCGGCGACGGCGTCGTTACGCTCACCTGGACCTCACCGGCCTGCGCGGAGTACTTCGACATCTTCCGATCCACGACCGACAAGGCTGATCCGGCCATTTGGGACGACCTTCTTGACGACGGGGGCCAGCAGGCTCCGCACGAGGATTGGCACGTCACGAACGACGTCACTTATTACTACTGGGTGGTCGCCGAGAGCTTGGGCGCTCAGAGATCGGACCCCTCCAACCGGGTGACTGTGACCCCTCACACGCCCCCCCCGCCCCCGCCGCCACCGGATACCGCCAAGGTCCCGGAGGGATTCGCTGGAGGCGGTGATGTCAACGAGACCGTGTACCTGTTCTGGGACCTTGATCCTTCCCGCCTCACGGAGGAGCTCGTACTCGAGAACCATCGGCTTCCGCACTTCCCGAGTGACTCCGAGTTGCGGACTATCAACGTGTCCGCAGGGGAGTTCGAGTACATCCACAGCGTAGGCTTGGACGGGCCCCTGTGGGGGACGCTAGATGACCACGAGTTCTCGACGTACTACCGGCTGCGCTACCAGTCGCAGTCGGAGTGGGCCCACCTACAGGTGGTCACCGGGACCCCTCCCGTTGCCTGGCCCTCGTGGCCACCTTCATCCTGGCCTTGGGTCGATGACTTCGATTGGGTGCTGTGGATGTGTGGCACCACTGCGCAGGATCGTGAGTGGCTGAGCGGTTCGGGGGCGGAGGCATGGTGCCCTCCGCTGTGACTTGTACCGGGCCCCGTTCCTCCGGGGAAGTCTGACTGTGCCAGGAAGGCCGACCGGGGCGGTGGGCCGTGGGGCCCGCCCACCGCCCCCCTCAGCCTCTTCGCGTCGTCAACCAACGTCGGGGCCAAGAGCGCCGGGCTGCCGCGCGCCCACGCGCTCGACCATGTGTCACCTACCCGTCCCCCTAGCCCCCTTGTTAACTCCATGCCACCCTCCCCCACCCCGCCGGACACCTCCGCCCCCGAGGACCTCTCACCCCGGCCACCTTCGGCGTCGATCTCGACCGTCTCCGAACTCCTGATGCCCCATCATGTGAACCACCTGGGTCACGTCTTCGGGGGGGTCATCCTCTCGATGGTGGACCGGGCCGCCGCGGTCGCGGCGATGCGGCACTCCGGAAGCTCCTGCGTGACGGTCGCGATCGACCGGGTGGACTTCCGCGAGCCCATCCACTCGGGGGAGCTGGTCACCTGTCTGGCCCGGGTGCACTACGTCGGACGGACCTCGATCGAGGTGGGGGTCCGGGTCGAGGCGGAGGATCTCCTGACCGGGGTGCGGAGGCTCACGAACACCTGCTACCTCACCTTCGTGGCGATCGATGGGACCGGGCGCCCCGTCCCGGTCCGCCCCCTCCGGCTCGAGACCGACGAGGACGAACAGCGGTTCCGGGAGGGGGAGCGGCGGCGTGAGTTGCGCCAGGTGATGCGCGAGGAGCTCGGGGACCCCTGAACCGGCCGCCATCCCCGGCCGCCCTGGACCTACCAGCGGATCGTACCTCCCGTCGCGCCGAGCTCGAGCCGGGCGCCGCGTCCCGGCAGCGCACCTCCGGCGATCCCCCCCGATGCGCCGGCACGCGCTCCCGGCCCCGGCCCCCCCGAGCCGTTACCTCCCACGTCCCGCGCTTCGCCTCCCGGTCCCAGCGCACGGTAGACGAGCCCTGCACCGAGGAGCGAGCCGGCGGTGCTCGTGGCAAGGTAGAGGACGGGGCGATCGTCGATCTCCTCGACCGCGAGCCAGGTCAGCCCCAGGGCGGTCGCACCGCCGGCCAGGTGCGCTGCATTCACGAGAAGTCCCTCTCCGCTCGTGAAGCTCCGCCCTCGCAGGAGGGGATCGCTCGCCACGATCCCACCCAACCCCCCGATCACCGCGCCCCCGGCGATCGCCCGGTCATCCTCGGTGGCCGCTCGGGTCAGCGTGGCCCCGAGCTGCGCGCCGAGGACGGCGGAACTGCGGAGGACCGATACATTGCCCTCGGTCCACCCCCTGCGTGAGCCCATCCACCCCCCGGCCGCGAACCCCGCCACACCTCCGCCGAGCGTGAAGAGGTGACCAGCCGACCGGTTCCTCCGCTCGGTCTCCTCGTACTCCCACCCGTTCTCGGATCGTACGACCGTCCGGGAGGCGTACGGGCCCGCAGCATACCCGGCGGCGGCCCCGGCTGCGAGCCCCAGGTCTCCCATGGCCGTCCAGAGTGCGGCCCTGCCCTCGTCCGGACGAAACCGGTCGGCCATGAGGAGACCGGTTGCCGATCCGGCCACGCTCGCGACCAGCCCCGACCCGACCCGTACCCGGTCCGCGTGATCCGACTCCCGATCCACCAGGGCATCTCCCACCAGGATCCCCGCAAGGATCCCGCGCGTACCCCCGTGAAAGGCAAGATCCCGATGGGCCTCGCTCATCGCACGTTCGCGAGACAGGCGATACGCCGCATAGAAGGTGGCCCCGGACGTCAGGAGGTAGGCGGCGACCTGGCCCCGGGCCGAGTCGAGGTCGAGCACGACCGGAACTGCCCATCCGTGGTATCCCAGCCCGAGGAGGGTGTGTCCCAGGACGAAGCCTCCCCGCCCCTCACGGCTCACCGCGACCTGTGACGGGGCACCCCCAAGGCGCGATGCGAGGTCGTCGCGGAGCCCTTCCAGTTCACCCGGCGAGAGCGGACGCCGCTGGCGGACCAACTCCCCTCGCTCCATGAACTCGATCTCGAGGAGCGTCTCCCCGTCGGCCCGCAGGAGGAGGCGCGCCGCCCGGAACCCGCCGACCCCCGGAAAGAGCCCCAGCTGATCCCGGAGCTCCGGAGTGATCTCGACGATCCCGGCCACGGCGTCCACCGGCAGGCGCACCTCGCGTTCAACCTGCCGGGCGGATGCCGGGTGGGCCAACGCGCCCATCAGGAGGAGCGGGAGGATGGGAAGGCAGCGAAGGCCGCGGCAGCGTCGCGCGGACCGGGGAACAGGGGGGAGGGGGAACACGGGAGGGGTTACCCTGGGTGGCCCGAGAGGGGGCGTGAGTCGAGTCGGTGTCCACGGCACCCGCCCCGAAGACACCCAGCGGACACGATTCGGACTGATACCTCGGCGCGCTCTCGGAGGTTGCATGCCCGAAGGCGCGCCGGCCCCGGGAACTCATCCCCCGCTCCCTCAGAGATCGTTGTTGCGTCGGACCGTCGTTTCGTGCATGTATGCCGCTGGGAAACCGCCCCGCGCCCCCTCGGTTCCCCGGGGCACCCCGCTTCACGGCCGCGGGCCTTCCCCTCCAGGGGAGCACCGCGGACCCCTTTTCACCCTCGTCGCCACGAGGCTGCCAGGGCCCTACGCCCCGCCCAGGCACTGCGGAACAGTCTGCTAGCCGGAAGTTCCGGCATCACCACCAGCAGAAGGAGTCGCAGATGATTCGGCAACACGTCGTTCGACAACTTCGAGGGGCCTTCCTGCTCCTCGCCGCCCTCGCGCTTCCCGCCGGGGCCCAAGCCCTTCAGGTCGGCCAGATCACCGGCACCGTGACACACGCCGAGACCGGCGAGCCCCTCTCGGCCGTGCAGGTGGCACTGCCCGGCACCGGCCTCGGGGTCGTGACCGCCGCCAACGGGCAGTTCACGGTCACCAACGTTCCTGCCGGCGCGTACGCCCTCACCGGTCAGCGGCTGGGCTTCCAGGCCTACCGCCAAGAGGATGTCACGGTCACGGCCGGGCAGACCACCACCCTCAACTTCCAGCTCCGCCCCACCGTCCTCGCCCTCCAGGAGATCGTGGCGACCGGGCTCGTGGACCCCGTCGAGGGCGTCCGCTCCCCCATTTCCGTCGCGCGCGTCACCCGCGAGACGATGCCGGTGGCTGTGGCGGGCTCCGCGATCCAGAACCTGCAGGGGCAGGTGGCGGGGCTCTCGATGGCCAGGCAGAGCGGACAACCGGGAGCCGACGTCACGATCCAGCTCCGGACCCCGACCATGGTCGACCTCACCACCCCGGGGCAGGGGAACGAGCGGGACACGAACCCGCTGATCGTGGTCGACGGAGTGATCCTCGGATCCAACACCACGAACATCGAGGCCCTCGACATCGAGAGCATCGAGGTCATCCGGGGCGCCGCGGCCGCGTCGCTCTACGGGTCCCGCGCCGCCGCTGGGGTGATCTCGATCACCACGAACCGGGGGAGCGGACTCGAGCAGGGGCAGACGCTCTTCTCGGCCCGCACGGAGCTCGGGATCTCGGAAGCCATCCGGATGCGGCAGGTGCGACATCACCCCGGCTTATTCACGAGAGAGATAGAGGCACCTTAGTCGCAACGGAAAAAGCCCATGGCGCATCTTCCTACGCCGCAATAAGATGGGGGTGTCGAGACCACACCTTCATCACGGAGCCGGAAAACACGCCATGGGTGAAGTTCAAGGTACGCTGTTTCGGTTGGATTGCAACAAGTCGGTCCGGGTGGAGGCTCGGCCCGAGCGGCTCACGGCGGATGCCGGGGTGGTGCTCCTGAGGGAGCTCTCGGAGCGACTGGGGCTGTCCAGGCTGGTGGGGCGGCACCTGGAGGACCCGCGCGATTCTTCCCGGACCCGGCATCCCTTCGTGGAGCTGGTTCGGACACGCATTCTGGCGTTGGCCCAGGGGTGGGAAGACCAGAACGATGTCTCCCTTCTCCGGGACGACCCCGCGTTTCGCCTTGCAGTCTCGCAGCGTCGGGGCGATGGCCCCCTCCGGGGCCCCCGGGGCCGTGTCCCGGACGGACTGTGCTCGCAGCCGACGCTCTCCAGGCTCATGAGCGTGCTTGGCAGCGAGGACAACCGGCGCGGCCTCGGTCTCATCCTTCGCGAGATGCCAAAGCCCATGCTCGCCACCGGACGCCGGGAGATCACCCTGGACCTGGACTCGCTGCCCTACGAGGTCCATGGCCATCAACCCGGGAGCGCCTACAACGGCCATTACCGTACGCGCTGCTACCATCCCCTGGTGGCCAGCGTGCTGGGGCGCTTCTTTCTCGGGGCGAGGCTTCGCCCCGGCAACGTGCACACCGCCGACGGCGGGCTCGATTTCGTCCTGCCCCTCCTCCGCTGGCTCCAGGGGTTCATTCCTCGCGTCTGGCTCCGGGCCGATGCCGGATTCCCCGACCCGACCCTCCTCGAGGCCCTTGAGGAGGAAGCGGTCCCCTACGTCTTCCGGCTCCGCTCGAACCGGACCCTGGACCGGCTCGCCCAGCCCTTCCTCCGCCGTCCACCCGGTCGTCCGCCGGCCGAGGGCCGAACCTGGCTTCATGAGCTTTCCTATCGGGCCAAGTCGTGGACGCGTACTCGCCGCGTCGTCCTGGTCGTGGTGGAGCGTCCCGACGAGCAGCAGCACCTCTTCCTCGACTACTTCTTCCTCCTCACCAGTGCCTCGGTGGAAGAGGAGCGCGCCCAGGCCCTGCTCCACCGCTACCGCCAGCGCGGCACGGCCGAAGCCGACTTCGGCGACTGCCACCAGGCCATCCCTCCTTCCCTCTCCTCCGCCCCACGCCCCAAGAGCCAGTACCGGGACCGCGTCGTCCACGGGCCTCCCGTGCCCCACGACGCCTTCGCCACCAACGAGGCCGAGCTTCTCCTCTCCCTCATCTCGGCCAACCTCATGGCCGTAGGGGCCGAACTCCTCCACGCCGAGGGGAAGAGCCGGATGAGCCGCCGGCGCTTCCGCTCCTTCCTTCTCAAGACCGCCGCCCGCGTCCTCCTCGGGAGACGCGGCGTCACCCTCGTCATCGCAAGCGCTCGCGCCCGCCTCTGGCAGACCTTCTGGCGGCGCCTCCACGCCTGGCCCAACCCTCGGGGCTCTCCTCTCTCCCATGCCCTGCCTTCCCGTGCGTGACTCCAAGGCGGGGAATCATCTCCATCGGTCCCCTCCTCCCCCCGGGGGTAAGGGGGCCCGTGTCCATCGCTGCCTGCGAACCCCTCCACAGGTCTCCGGGCTTCCACTCCGACCCCCGTCGCTAAATCTGCTCAGCGTCATGAATACGCCGGG
>JBJHBX010000086.1:0-9469 GCA_050485725.1 Gemmatimonadales bacterium
GTGGTGAAGCTCCGCCGGGCCGGGAAGGACTGGGTCGGGAAGTGCCCCTTCCACGAGGACCGCTCGCCTTCGTTCTACGTGGTACCCGACAAGCGGATGTACCACTGCTTCGGATGCGGGGCCCAGGGGGACGCCTTCAGCTTCCTGATGGAGCGGCAGGGGATGGGGTTCCTGGACGCGGTGCGCGAGCTGGGGAGCCGCTTCGGGGTCGAGGTCCGGGAGGTGAAGCCGGGGGAACGGGGCGAGGACCCCTTCCGGCCGCACTACGAGGCCAATGCCTTTGCCCGGGACTTCTTCCGGCGGATGCTGGACGATCCCGAGGGCGGGGCGCGGGCCCGTGCCTATCTCGACGGGCGCGGGATCGACGAGGCCGTGCGAGAACGGTTCGGCATCGGCTACGCACCGAACGAATGGCGCGGGCTGCGGGACGCGGCGGCGAAGCACGGCATCCCCGACGAGCTCCTCGTCGAAGTCGGACTCCTGACCCGCTCCGAGCGCGCCCCCGAGCCCTATGACCGCTTCCGGGACCGCATCATCTTCCCCATCGAATCGCTGGGCGGGAAGGTGGTGGCCTTCGGGGGGCGGGTTCTCGGAGCATCGGGGCCCGGGGTGCCCAAGTACCTGAACTCGCCCGAGACCCCGATCTACCACAAGGGAGAGGTTCTCTACGCGCTCGGCTGGAACCGCAACGCCATCCGGAAAGCGGGGGTGGCCCTCGTCACCGAGGGCTACATGGACGTGGTGGCGCTGGGCGCCGCCGGGATCGACCACGCCGTGGCCACCCTGGGCACCGCCATGACCACGGAACACGCGCGGCTGCTGAAGCGATACACGGGGCACGCCCTTCTCCTCTTCGACTCGGACGAGGCGGGGATGCGGGCCGCCTTCAGGGCGGCCGACGTGCTTCTCGCGGCGGAGGTTCAGCCCCTGGTCGTGACGCTCCCGGGCGGAGAGGACCCGGATTCGCTGGTCCGGACCGAGGGCGCGGCGGGGCTCCGGCGCCACCTGGACGCCGCGGTGGACGTGGTGGACCGGAAGCTCCGCCTCCTCGAGGAACACGGCTACTTCGAATCCATCGACCGGACCCGCGCCGCGGTGGACAAGCTGATCCCCACCCTCCGGGCGACCGCCGACGCGACGCTCCGGGACATCTACGTCGCAAAGGTGGCCCAGAAGACCGGGGTGCGCCCGGAGACGCTCCGCGACGAGGTCGCCCGCGGTCCGGGACCCGGGTCGGGTGGGGCGCCGCCGGCCGGAGGCCATGGGGGCCCGGGGCAGGGGGGAGGCGGGGGCCGGGAGGCCGCTTTCGCCTCGGGGCGCCGCGCTCCGCCGGGTGGTGCCGGTGGGGGTCCGGGGCGCCCGGGACGCGCCTTTCCCGTCCTCGGACCGGAACGGCAGCTCCTGCTGGTGCTGCTGCGCGCCCGGGGGCTCGTGGAGCGGGCGGCGGAGCGGATCGGGCCGGAAGAGTTTCGGGATCCGGTGGATCGGGCGATCTTCGAGGTGCTGCTCGGTGATCCGGACTTCACCGAGCCCCCGCCCGGGCTGCCGCCGGAGGTGATCCGGCGCATCGAGGAGCTTCGCGGGGATCCGGAGGAGCTCGAGCACACCGAACGCGTGTTCGAGGCGGTGGTCACGCACCTCCTCGACCGGAGCTTCGAGGCCCGGCGCGAGGAGCTGCGTACCGCCCTCGAGGCGGCCCCCGATGCCGAGACCAAGGCGAAGGTGGCCATGGAGATGCAGCGTCTTCGGCGGGAACGCCCGGGACGCTGGAACGTGGTACGGCGGGGCTCGCCCGCCGCACCTGCAAGGGACCAGGAACGGAAGGACGGATGACGACATCGACGATGGGTTCACTCCGGGAGCTGCAGCGCCTGGATCGCCGCATTCGATCCATGCTCGCCGAGATCGAGGGTTTCGACCCGCAGCTCGCCGAAGTGGAGGATCCCGCGCTCCGGCTCGAGAGCGAGCTGGAGCAGCTCAGGCGCCGGCTGGAGCAGATGGAGGAGGACCAGCGGCGACTGCACCGGAGCGCCGAGGAGAAGAAGGAGCGCGCGGCGAAGCTCGAGGACCGGCTGAACCAGGTGTCGAACCTGCGTGAGGAGGCCGCGGTGAAGGCCGAGGCCGACATGCTGCGCCGGGCCCTCGACGCCGACGAGAAGGACCGGATCCAGCTGGCGGAGCAGATCCGCCGGGCGGAGCTGGCCGAGGAGGAGGTGGCTGGCCGGGCCGGGGAGGCGCGGGCCGAGGTGGGACCCCGCCAGGCCTCGCTCCTGGCCCGGAGGACGGAGCTGCGCGATGCCGTTGCCGAGCTGCGGGCGCGCCGCGACGCCGTGCTCGAGATGCTGTCACCCTCCGAGCGCCGGGTCTACCAGAGCTTCCACGCCTCGGGGCGGCTGGTCGTCGTGGCCACCCTCACCGACGATGGCGCCTGCGGCAACTGCTTCAACATGGTGCCGTTGCAGGTTCAGAACGAGGTCCGCGGAGGGGGTGCCGGGCTCGTGCGCTGCGAGGGCTGCGGGGTGATCCTGACGGCCGAGCCGGAACCGGAGCCCGAGCCGGAGTCCGAGGACACGGTTGCCTCGATGTCCGAGGGCGAGGGCGAGGTCGTCGGCGGACCCGAGGGCGAGGTCGAGGCGGCGGAGTCGGACGAGGCGTGACGACGGGGGAGCCCTCGCTTCCGCCCCCGCCCGACCCGGTCTGGGAGCTGCCCGCGACGCCCGACCCGGCTGCCGCCGGGGCACTCGCGCGGGAGCTCTCCCTTCCCGGACCCCTTTGCCGGCTCCTGGTGGCCAGGGGCTACGCCGATTCCGATTCGGTCCGGCGCTATCTCCGCCCCCGTCTGGAGTACCTGCATCCTCCCGAGGCGCTCCCCGACGCGGAGGCGGCGACCCGACGCATCCTGGAGGCGCTGGACCGGGGAGAGACGATCTTCGTGCACGGCGACTACGACGTGGACGGCGTCACGGCCACCGCCCTGCTGACCCGGTGGCTGCGGCAGCTCGGGGGGCGCGTCGTTCCCTTCGTGCCGCACCGGACCGAACATGGCTACGACCTGGGGCCGGCGGGCATCGAGGCCGCCGCCGCCGCGGGCGCCACCCTCATCGTGACCTGCGACTCCGGGATCGTGGCCCACGAAGCCGTTCGCGAGGCCGGCACCCGCGGGATCGACGTGATCGTGACCGACCATCACACCCCCGGGGCGTCGCTCCCGGATGCGGTGGCCGTCGTGAACCCCGCCCGGTCGGATTCGGGCTATCCCGAGTCCACGCTGTGCGGGGCCGGGGTGGCCTGGAAGCTCTGCCAGCTTCTCGCCCGTCGGCGCGGGGTCGATGAGCGGGAACTGCATCCGCTCCTGGCGCTTGTCGCACTGGGGACGGTGGCCGACCTCGTGCCGCTCGAGGGGGAGAACCGGATCCTCGTCAGCTACGGGCTCCGATACCTCGCCCATGGCGGGCTGACCGGAATCGCGGCCCTTCTCGAGGTGACCGGGCTTTCGGGTCCCGTGGATGCGGGGCAGGTGGGCTTCATCCTGGCGCCCCGGATCAACGCGGTGGGACGGATCGGTGCGGCCGACACCGCGCTCCGCCTTCTCCTTTCCGACGACCCCGACGAGGCCCGAACCCTCGCCGCCGAGCTCGACGCCGCGAACGAGGTAAGGCAGGCGGAGGATCGTCGGACGCTCGCGGAGGCCCTCGAGCGACTGGCGGGAAGGTACGACCCGGCGCGAGACATGGGGGTGGTCCTCGAGGGCGAGGGCTGGCATCCGGGGGTGATCGGAATCGTGGCCTCGCGGGTGGTGGAACGGATCCATCGGCCCGTGGTCCTCGTCGCCCTCGAGGGGGGGCGGGGGCGCGGGAGCGCGCGATCGATCCCCGGGGTGCACCTGTACGAGGCCCTCCACGGGTGCGCCGGGCTCCTCGAGCGATTCGGCGGCCACCGACAGGCCGCGGGTCTCGACGTGCGGGCCGACCGGCTCGAAGCCTTCAGGACCGCCTTCGACGATCGGGTCCGCGCGCAGCTCGGGGGGAGGCCACCCGTCCCCCGGATCGGCGCCGAGATTCCCCTCCCGGTTTCGGAGGCGACGGACGAACTGCTGCGGTTCGTGGAGTACATGGCCCCCTTCGGCATGGGAAATCCGCGCCCCGTCTTCTGGGCACGCGGTGCGGAGGTGGCGGGCGCACCCCGCGTCGTCGGTGACGGGCACCTGAAGCTGCGCCTCAGGGAGGCCGATCCCGGCGCCGGGGGGAGGCGCCCGCGGGCCGAGCTCGACGCCATCGGGTTCGGGCTTGCGCACCGGCGACCCCCGGAGGCGGTGGGATCGGGTTCGGTCGAGGCCCTGTTCCGGCTGCGGACCAACACCTTTCGCGGTCGCACGACGCTCCAGGCCCAGCTCCTGGACCTCCGACCCTCCGCCGGCGTGCGGGAGGCCGGCGGGTGAGGATCATCGCCGGCGAATGGCGGGGCCGCCGGATCGAGGCGCCTCGCAGCCGCGAGGTGCGACCCACGGCCGACCGGGTCCGGGAGGCGTGGATGTCGGCGCTCCAGCTCAGGATTCCGGGAGCGAGGGTGGTCGACCTCTTCGCCGGTTCCGGCGCGCTCGGCCTCGAGTGCCTTTCCCGGGGTGCCGCCGAGGCGGTCTTCGTCGAACGGTCGAGGGGTCCACTGGAGGTGCTCCGCCGGAACGTCGATGCCCTGGGTGCCGCGGAGCGGGCGACCGTTGTCCAGGCCGACGCGCTTTCCTGGGTCGCGACGCTCGCCGCCGACGCCTTCGACCTGGCCCTGGCGGATCCACCCTATGGCCAGGGCCATCCCGCGCGCCTGGTCGAGGCCTTCGATCGGGTGCCGTTTGCACGGGAGCTCTGGATCGAGCACCCTTCCACCGAAGTGCTCCCCGATCGCCCACGGTCGCATCGGCGCCGCTACGGCGATACCACCCTGACCCGACTCGAGGCTCCATGACCAGACCGACCGAGGGACCCAGGATCGCGATCTATCCCGGCTCGTTCGACCCGGTGACCCGGGGGCACGAGGACATCGCGCGCCGAACCCTGAGGGTGGCCGACGGCGTCATCGTCGCCGTGGCCCACGCAGCCTCCGAGGCCAGGTCCCCGCTCTTCGACGTCGAGGAGCGGCTCGAGATGCTCCGCGAGGTCTTCGGCGACGAACCCCGGATCCGCTGCGTCAGCTTCCAGGGACTCCTGGTCGAGTACGTCCGTCAGGTGGGGGCCGCCTTCGTCGTGCGAGGGCTCCGTGCCGTTGCAGACTTCGAGTACGAGTTCCAGATGACGCAGATGAACCGCGAGATGCACCCCGAGACCGAGTTCCTTTTCCTGATCCCGGACCCGGAGCACGCCTTCCTTTCGGCCTCGCTGGTCCGCGAGGTCGCCCGGTTGGGCGGCGACGTGAGCGCCTTCGTTTCGCCCCCGGTGCTCGGGAGACTCCAGGACCGGTTCGGCGGCCCCCGATGACGGTCCTGGACCGCCTGGCCGACCGGGCGCGGGCGCGTCCACGCACCGTCGTCTTTCCCGAGGGCGACGATCCGCGGACGCTCGCCGCCGTCGCCGAGATCCAGCGCCGTGGTCTCCTCCAGCCGGTGCTGATCGGGACCCCCGACCGGATCCGCGAGGGGCTGTCCCGGGCCGGGGGCGATCCCGACGCCGCGCGGACCATCGACGTGCGGGGCGCCGAGGGCACCGGTCGGTACGCCACCCATCTCTGGGGGCGCCGGCGGGCCCGGGGAATGACCGAGTCCGAGGCCCGGGAGCGCGTGCTCGAGCCCCTGGTCCGGGGTGCCAGCATGGTGGCGCTGGGCGAGGCACACGGATCGGTGGCGGGAGCCGTGCACAGCACCGCCGACGTGCTGCGGGCCGCCCTCTGGTGCGTAGGGCCGGCGGACGGAATCCGGACGATCTCGTCGTCCTTTCACATGATCCTCGAAGGCCCTCCGGAGCGCGTGCTGACCTTCACCGACTGCGCAGTCGTTCCCGATCCGACGGGCCCGGAGCTCGCCCAGATCGCGGTGGCGGCGGCCCGCGCCCGGCGCGCCGTCTTCGGCGACGCCCCCGTCGTGGCCTTCCTCTCGTATTCGACCCGGGGGAGCGCGGAAGGTCCATCGGTGGACCGCGTGCGGGAAGGGCTGCGACTCTTCCGCGACATGGAGCCGGGGATCCCGGCCGATGGCGAGTTCCAGGCCGACACGGCCCTCGTCGAGTCGGTGGCCCGCCGCAAGGCGCCGGACTCGGCGGTGGGCGGGGCGGCCAACGTGCTGGTCTTCCCCGACCTGGACGCGGGCAACATCGGCTACAAGCTCGTCGAGCGGCTGGCCCGGGCACGGGCGGTGGGACCGGTCGTCCAGGGCCTCGCAAGACCCTGCAACGACCTGTCGAGGGGTGCCACGGCGGAAGAAATCGTGCACGTCGCGGTGATCACCTCGCTGATGAGTGCGTGACGGGGCGAATCCCGCCGGAGCGGACATCTTGCCCGACCCGGCGCTTTCCCTCTAGCTTCAGCAGGATCGAATGAACAGGCGTTTCCCGCTCACCGACCGGACCCTTCACCGGGCCGCCGGCCTCGACTGGACCAGGAATTCATGGCGTTTCAGGTATCTCGCGAAGGGGACGTTCTCGTCGTCGACGTGGACGGACAGCTCATCGTAGGAAACCGCCAGGAGCTGAAGACCCGGGTCCTGGATGAGCTCGAGAACGGTTCCCGGAAGTTCCTCGTGGACTTCTCGAGCACGGGATACATCGACTCCTCCGGTCTCGGCGTGCTCGTGAGCCTCTCGAAGAAGATCCGGGAGCAGGGCGGGGAGCTTCGGCTCTCCTCGCTGAACGAGGATCTCCGGACACTCTTCGAGCTCACCAAGCTCGATACCCTGTTCAGGATCCATGACAGCCGGGAGGAAGGCCTCAAGGGGTTCTGACGGGTCGGGCCGACCCGGGCTGCAGCGCCCGGGCCGTCAGACCGGCACGCCCCCTGACCGCAGAGGTGGTCTTCCTCCCGGATCCTCCGCCCCCCGACCGGAGGTCCGATGGACCGACAGCTCGTCTTCGAACTCCCCAACGACCTCGGATGCATCGAGGATGCGGTGGAGTTCGTGCTGGTTCGCTGCGAGCACTGCGATCAAGTGGCGCGCAGGCTCCGGTTCAACTTCCGGGTGTCTCTCGCCGAGGCCCTGGCAAACGCCATGGTCTACGGGAACGGTGGGGATCCCCTCAAGCGGGTCCGGGTCGAGGTCACGGTGGAGCGCCACCGCATCGAGGCCCGCGTCATCGACCAGGGCCCCGGCTTCGACCCGCGGTGCATTCCCGATCCCACCGCCCCCGAACACCTCCACCGCCCCTGTGGACGCGGCATCTTCCTGATGCGGAAACTCATGGACGAGGTCCACTTCAACGAGCGGGGGAACGCGGTGACCCTCGTCCTCAGCTTCATCGACCAGGAGGCGCGCCCGCGAGAGGCGTCGGCATGACCCTGGACCGAACCTCCCGGGAGCTCCTCCCGGATTCGGTGTCCCAGGTGCTGTCGGAATTCGCCCGCGGTTTCGCCCTGGATCTCCACCTGTGGGCCCCGGTGGACCGTGCGCGCCCCCACCGGCTCTTCCCCCGGGACCGCCCCGACGCGGACGAGCCGCAACCCGAGTCCGTTCTCCTTTCGATCCCGCTCCGGAACGGCACCGAGCTCGTGCTCGAGGCCCGGGGCAGCATCGATCCGGCGGCGCGGAGCGCCACCCACGTCCTCCGGACGACGCTGGAGCATCTCTACGAAAACGCGGAGGAGATCCGCTTCTTCACCTACGAGGTCTCGGAGCGCTACGAGGAGATCAACCTCCTCTACTCCATTTCGGAGACACTGGGATCCCTGCTCCGGATGCGGGACGCCGCCCGCCTGATCCTCTCGGAGGTCTGCGAGGTCATGGGAGCCCGCAGGGGGGCGCTCTGGGTGGTATCGGCCGAGGACGGCGAACTCCACCTGGAGGCCTCGGTGGGCGGGTCGGAGAAGGAGGGGCCGCTCACGGTCAGCCACGCCACCTCCATCACCGCCCTCGTCTTCCGTGACGGGCGCCCGCTGATCCTCTCGGGCGAGCGAATGGAGACGTCGCCCGGGGGCGAAGGGCTCCCGACCGAACGGGGCGACTCGATCCTGTCGGTTCCGATCCGGTACACCCCCCCCTCGGGGGAGCCCCGCACGGTGGGCGTGATCAACCTGATCGGGCGGCGGCGCGGGGGGCGCTTCACCGCTTCCGACCAGAAGCTGCTGTCAGCCATCGCGTCGCAGGTCGGTGCGGCCCTCGAGAACCACCGGCTCCTCGAGGAATCGCTCGAACAGGAGCGGGTCCACCGCGAGATGGAGCTCGCGCACAACCTGCAGATGAAGCTCCTGCCCGCCGTCGATGCACACGACCCGGTCCGGGTGTCCGCCCGCGTCGAGCCGGCGGAATCGGTGGGCGGGGATTTCTACCACTTCTTCCGCCTCCCCGAGGGCCGCTTCGGCGTGATGATCGGGGACGTCTCGAGCCACGGCTTCCCCGCCGCGCTGATCATGGCGCTCTCGCTGTCGGCCGCGACGATCTACGCCTCCGAGGTGGAGGCGCCCGCAGAGGTGCTCTCGGGGATGGCCGAGGCGCTCCGCGACGAGCTCGAGACGACCGAGATGTACCTGACCCTCTTCTACGGTGTCTTCGACCCGGACCGGAAGGAGCTGGTCTACGCGAACGCAGGGCACCCCCACGCCTTCCTGGTGGATGCGGCGGGCGAGGTCATGCGCCTGAACGCCCTCGACCCGCCGATGGGGATCGCGGACCCGTCCGGCTACGGCTCGAGCCGCGTGCCCTGGACGCCCGGCAAGGACCTTCTTCTCCTGTTCACGGACGGCCTTTCGGACACCCTCGAGGCCGGTTCCCGGCAGGCCGGCGAGGACAGGGTCGTCCGGACGGCCGTGTCGCTTCGCCACGCTCCGGCGAGCGAGGTCGTCGAGGCGCTCTTCGGGCTCGAGCGGGAAGGGAACCCGAACGAGGGCGACGACCGGACGGCCGTCGTGCTCCGGCTCTGAGCTCTTCCGCCTCCGGTCAAGGGGCGTCCGAGGGCGTCTCCCGTGGCGGGAGCGATTTCCAGGCACCGGCCGGGCACCGCCCCCGGCGTTCGCTGGGTCAGAACTTCCTCGTGGACCCGGGGCTCCGAGGTCGCATCGTCGATGCGGTCCCGGTGGTGCCCGGGGGCACGATCCTCGAGATCGGACCGGGGAAGGGGGCGCTGACCGAGGGGCTCGCCGAGGCGGTTGCGGTGCAGGGCGCGCGCCTCGTCCTCGTCGAGCTCGACCCGGCGCTGGCACGGGCCCATGAAGCCCGCTGGGCGGAACGTGCCGACATCGAGGTGATCCACGACGACATCCTCCGGGTCGCCCCCGTGCGGGTGACCGACCGGCCGGAGGCCCTCGTCGTGGTCGGCAACATCCCCTACAACATCACGAC